>JAXDHR010000104.1:0-33624 GCA_034664425.1 Solirubrobacteraceae bacterium | reverse complement strand
CGGCCGCACAGGGCACCGCCGGCGCGACCGATGTGGTCGCTCCGACGGACACGTCGACGCCGGATCCGGGGGCCACGCCCACGGACACGCCCGTCGCGACGCCCACGGACACGCCCGTCGCGACGCCCACGGACACGCCCGTCGCGACGCCCACCGACACGCCCACCGACACGCCCGTCGCAACGCCCACCGACACGCCCGTCGCAACGCCCACCGACACGCCCGTGCCGACGGCGACACCAAGCCCCACCCCCCTGCCGGTCGGCACGCACTTCACCGTCCCGCCGAGCCCGGCGCCGACGAGCACCGCCGCGCCGGCTCCCACGGGCGCCGTCCGGGGGACATCGGGCTCCCGGCGGATACTGCGACCGTTCCCCGTCGTCCGCATCAAGGGCTTCCTGACCGCCGATGGAGCGCATCTGAGCCTGCTCACGGTCCGCGCGCCGGCGCGCGCGCGGATCTCCGTCCTCTGCAGCGGCTCAGGCTGCCCGCGCAGGAACTGGGGGCACGCGGTCAGCCTGGTCCACGTGCGTCCCTTCCAGCGCGTCCTGCGCGCCGGCGTGACGCTGACCATCCGGGTCACGCGGCGTCGGTACATCGGGAAGTACACGCAGATCGTCGTGCGCCGGGGGCGGCCGCCCTCGCGTCGCGACGCCTGCCTGTTCTCAAGCTCGCCGCGCCCGCGCAGATGCCCGCGGAGTACGACATGACGCGAGCGCGGCTGGTCCTGCTCATGCTCGTCCTCGGCTCCGGGGCGTACCTGCTCGCGCGGGCGTCACACGACGACGCGCCGGTGGCGTCCGCGCAGGATCGTGCGTCAGCCCTAGCGGCGGTCCGGGAGCGCGTCTCGGTCCGGCCGTCGCCGCAACTGCGCTCCGGCAGGCTCGCCGGCGTGGCCGTGCCGCCGCTGCGGCGACCGGTCATCCGCCGCTCCCGGCCGCCGGCCCTCGCGACGGCCACGCCGACGCCGGTACCGTCGGCCACGCCGACGGCCGCCGCGCAGCCATGGCTTGCGGGTCCCAGCGCGACGAGCCCGACCGCGACGGCGCCGGCTCCGGCGGCCACGTACGCTCCCAGCGCCCCCGCCCCCGCGCCGGCCCCCGCCCCCCGACCGACGGCCGCCCCCACGTTCGACTCGTCCGGCTCAGGACCGGGCTTCGACTCGTCGGGCTAGTCGCCGTGCCGACTACAACCCAGCGCGATCCTGTCGAGACGACGCCGGCCAGAGCACGCCTCGCGTCCCTGCACGGGCGCGGGATCGCCCGGCCCATCTGGACGCTGCTTCCCCTGATCGGGGCGGCAGTCGTGGGATGGCTCGCGGGCGGGCACAGAGCCGAGCCCTCGATCGCCCCGTCCACCGCTGCCGCCGCGCCGCACCATCTCCGCGTGGGTCCCCTTGACGTGGCCGTTCCCGCCCAGTGGCGCCTGCGCATCTCGCCCCCGGGCTCGGCGGCCGAGGCGGCACTGGGCGTCGCCTACGCGCCGTCACGGGACCAGGCGTCGTGGAACTGGCTCGCGGGCGCGCCGGTCGACGACCCGTCGCTCGTCCCGGCCTCGGTGCGCAAGGTGCTCGCGAGGCCGCCGCGAGCGCCGGTCCCGACGCACCTCGCCGGACGCCCCGCGTGGGCGTATCGGGATCTCACGCTGCGTGACGGCGGCCACCTGGCACTCGTGGTGTCGCCGGTGGCGTCGGGCGTCCTGCTCAGCGGTTGCGAGGTTCGGCGAGGGGTGCCGCCGGCCGGGTGCGGCAACGGCGTGCTCTCCATCGCGGGAGCCCGCGCGGTGCCGCCGACTCCGGACCTCGCGCTGCGCCTGCGCGGCGGCCCTCCGCTTCGAGCGCTGCAGCGTGCCCGTGCCGCCGGCGCCGGCGAGCTTCGCAGCGCGACCACGGGTGAGAGCCAGGCGGCGGCGTCCACGCGACTGGCGTCAGCGCATCGCGCGGCCGCGGCGACGCTTGCTCCGTTCGCGCCGCGCACCGGCCCAGGCGCAGTTCTCCTGGGCTCGCTTCGAGCCTCGGCCGCCGCATACGAGCGGCTCGCGACCGCCGCCCGGGCCGAGCGACCCGCGGCCTACCGCAAGGCCCGTCGCCAGGCGGGGGCCGCCGATCGGCGGCTGCGCCGTGCGTTGACCGTATTGGCGCGCGCACGCTAGCCACACGTGCGCGAACGCGTAGGCCCGAGTCGAGCCGGCGGACCGGCGGTCGAGCCTCAGCGCGCGGGTTCGTACCGATGGTCCAGGTGCGCTTCCCCCCGGCGGCTCTACGGTACTCGGAATGCCGCATGATCTCCGCGCGCCTCGATGGCGAGCGCTGCGCCCGTGGACGCTTGCCATCGCGGCCGTGTGCACGCTGGCCATGGCCGTGGGTGCGCCGACGGCCTCAGCCGCTGACACCGCCGCGCCGAGCCAGCCGGGAACCATCACCGTCTCCAGCCTCACGACGACGTCGGCGAAGCTCGCGTGGGGCCGGTCGACCGATGACGTCGGCATCGAGGGCTACCGGGTCTACCGCGGGCCGGCGAGTGCTGCGGATTCGGCGTTGAGCCTGATCGCGACGACGGACGCGGTGACGTCGTACTCGGCGAGCAAGCTCTACAGCGGCACCGCGTACAAGTTCGGCGTCGTGGCCATCGACGCGGCCAACAACGCGTCGGCGATGCGGACGGCCACCTTGACGACGAACAACTCGGCCGACGCAACCGCCCCTGCGGCGCCATCGAGCGCCAGCGTGAACGGGAAGGCCTTCTCCTCGTCGCGGATCGACGTGTTCTGGGCGGCATCCGGCTCGACCGACGTGGCCGGGTACCGAGTGTTTCGCGATGGTGCACTCGTCGGCACCGTCGATCTGCCGAACGGCCTGCGCTACTCCGACAACGGCCTGGCCGCCGGCAGCACGCATACGTACACCGTCAAGGCGGTCGACTCCAACGGCAACCTGTCAGCCGCGACGTCGGGCCGGTCGGTCAAGACGCTGGCGGCGGGTACGGTCCAGATCGCTCGTGGGCCGTATCTCTCCAATGTGACCGGGACCTCCGCGGTCATCTCCTGGTGGACGAACCTGGCGACGCCCGGGATCGTCTCGTGGGGAGCGGCCAGCGCGACCGAGAACTCGAAGTCCGATCCGGCGGGAGCGGTGCAGCATCACAGCGTGAGCATCACCGGCCTGTCGCCTGGGACGGCGTACGCCTACCAGGTGGGCAACGGCGCCGGAGTCACCAGCAGCGCGACGTTCCGCACGGCCGCACCGCCGGGGCAGACGTTCAAGTTCGCGGCGATCGGCGACTTCGGCGGGGGCGCGACGGGGGAGGCGCAGAACGCGACCAACATCGCGGGCGCCGGAACGTCGTTCATCCAGACCGTGGGCGACAACATCTATCCGACGTCCGGCCTGCCGGATCCCAACTTCACCACGACCTACTCCGACTTCGACGGCCGCTTCTTCAAGCAGTTCGGAACCGCGGTCAAGAGTCAGGCCTTCTTCCCGGCGAACGGCAACAAGGAGTACTACGGCGACGGGGAGTTCTGGAACGTGTTCCCCATGCCCGGGAGCAACCACGCCTGGTACAGCTACGACTGGGGCGACGCGCACATCCTCGTGCTCGACTCCGAGCAGCCGTACGCCACCGGCACGCCGCAGTTCAACTTCGCGCAGGCGGACCTGGCCGCGCACCAGGACGCCGCGTGGCGGATCGTCGCCCTGCAGCGTCCTCCGTACAGCTCGAGCACGGCCAACGCGAGCTCCAAGCCCGTGCAGCAGTACCTCGTGCCGCTCTTCCAGACGCAGCATGTCGATCTCGTGCTCTCGGGCAACAGCCACAACTACGAGCGCAGCCTTCCGCTCACGAACGGAGCGCCGGCCGCGGGCGGCGTCACCTACGTGGTCACGGGAGCGGGCGGCAACGGCTTCAACGCGTTCTCGCTGGCCCAGCCGGCGTGGAGCGCGTTCCGCGAGGCGAGCTACTACCAGTACGAGCGCGTCACGGTGTCGCCCTCGTCGCTGCAGCTCGACGCGGTCCGCGCCGACACCAACGCGGTCTTCGACAGCGCCACGATCACGAAGACCGCCGCGACTCCCCCGCCCGGCCCTCCCAGTGGTCTCAACGCCACCGCGACGGGCGCCAGCGGGATCGATCTCAGCTGGACGGCGAGCCCGACCACCGGTGTGACCTACCGCATCCGCCGGGGTGGCGTGAAGATCGCCGATGTTCCCGGGAACCAGACGACCTATTCCGACACGGGTCTCACCGCGAGCACGACCTACACGTACACCGTGTCGGCAGTGGCCTCGGACGGCACCACCGAGTCCTCCCAGACCGGGCCGGCATCGGCCACCACCGACGCCACCGCGACCGGCGGGACGACCACGACGCTCGCCCCCAGCGCTGACGCGACGATCTCCTCGGCGACGCCGACCACGAATGCCGGCTCGGGGACGCGGCTGACGGTCGACAGCCCCGGGGTCGACTTCCTGCTGCGATTCGACCTCCCATCCTCCTGCTCGTCGGTGAGCAAGGCGCTGCTCACGCTGACCGTGGGACCGAGCACGAACAACAACTCGGTCAAGGGAGGCGACTTCTATCGCGCGCCCGACAACGGCTGGACCGAGAGCGGCGTCACCTGGAACTCGGCGCCGGCTTCGGCCGGCTCGCCGGTGTCGCTCGGCGCGGTGAGCCTCAGCACGCCGTACACCTTCGACGTCACCTCCCTCGTGAGCGCGCCCGGCAGCGTCTCGATCCGCGCGAGCACCACGAGCGGCGACGCGGCCGCCTACCTTTCCAAAGAGGGATCCGCCAGCGCGGGCCCCCGACTGGAGGTCACATGCTGAACCAGCGCCGTAACCCATGGACGCGCCGGGCCGGCTTGGTCGCCGCGCTCGCCGTGAGCCTGGCGATCCCGTCGGCCGTCGCAGACGGGAGCGTCTTCCCCGAGGCGACCGCCCGGGCGACGTTCACCGCCGTTGCCGACACCTACAGCGCCCAGGACGACCGGAGCTCCAACTTCGGAAGCGAGCCGACGCTGATCAACGAGAACCGGCCCGGGCACGTCCACCGGTCCTACCTGCGCTTCGTCGTCTCAGGCATCCCGGCGGACGCGACGGTCGAGCGCGCGTCGCTGCGCATGACCGCCCTCGCCGATTCGCCCGCGACCGCGAACGTCAAGGTCGTGACCGGCGACTGGGCGGAGGATCAGCTCACCGGCGCGACGGCGCCCGCCTACAACCCGACCCGGATCTCGGACGGCGATCCCTCGCCGGTTGCGGCCGGGACGGTCTCCTTCGACGTGACGGATGTCGTGAAGGGCGACGGGACGTGGAATCTCGTCCTGACACAGACCCAGGCGGCGCGAACCGTCTGGTCGAGCCGTGAAGGGTTCGCTCCGCCGCAACTCGACATCGAGTACGTCCCCGCCGCGGCACCCAGCCCCGAGCCCACGCCCAGCGTCTCGCCGACCCCGACGCCCGACGGACCCCCGCCGACTCCCGGCCCGCAGCCTTTCTCGCAAGCGCCGTGCGCCGGCGGAGCGCCACCGACGGGAGGCTACCGCCACGTGGTCTGGATCCTCGAGGAGAACGAGGCCCAGTCGACCATCGGCGGTTCGAACATGCCGTACATGACCGGGCTCGCCGGCCGCTGTGGCAGGACATCGAACCTTCAGGCGATCACCCATCCATCGCTGCCGAACTACATCGCGCTCACGTCGGGGGACACGCAGGGCGTCAACAACGACGATCCTCCGTCACATTGGTCGAACGTCATCGGCGGGGCACCGAGCCTCTTCTCGCAGCTCGGGACGGATTGGACGGCTCTCCAGGAGGGCATGCCGTCGAACTGCGCCCTGTCCAGCGGCGGCGACCGCTACGCCGTCCGGCACAACCCGGCGGCGTACTACCTCGCCAACCGAAGCGCCTGCGCGTCGCGGGACGTGCCCTACAACTCAGGGCAAACGCCGGACATCAGCCGGGCGTTCACGTTCATCACGCCCAATCTCTGCAACGACGCGCACGACTGCTCCTTGCGGACGGCAGACGACTGGCTGACGACCGTCGTGCCGAAGATCCTCGACTCGCCGACGTATCAGGGAGGTGACACGCTGCTCGTCATCACCTTCGACGAGGGCGTCGGCGCCGACCAGACGGTCTACACCACGATCGTCGCACCCTCCGTCAGCCCGGGGACCGTGTCGGCCGGCAATTACACGCACTACTCGACGCTCCGCGCGACCGAGGAGCTCCTCGGGCTCCCGCTGCTCGGGCGGGCGGGCAGCGCCGCAAGCTGGGCGGGTGACTTCAACCTGCGCTGAGCGTGCCGATCCACTGGGCCGGCCGTGCGTCACCTCCGGCGCACGTCGGCCCAGCGGCCCTCCCGGGCGCTGACGAGGATCGCCTCGCCGATCACCGCTTGGTCATGTCCGTCCGCGAAGGTCGGGTAATCGGGGCGCTCGGGCGGCCCGCCCGCCGCGACGGCCTCGTAGACGGAGGCGTAGAGCGCCCGGAAGGTGTCCGCGAACCCCTCGGCGTGGCCCGCCGGGAGCACCGACGCGCGAGACGCGAGGGGAGACATCAGGGTCGCGTCGCGCAGCAACAGCTCGTTCGCGGCGTCGCGATGGCCGAGCCAGAGCTCCTCGTGGCGCTCCGCGCTCCAAGCCACCGCGCCCGTCGCCCCGTCGACCTCGAACGTGCACGCGTTGCGGCGGCCGGCGCTCACCTGCGAGATCGACATCACCGCCCGCGCGCCGCCCTCCAGCCGCAGCAGGATGCCGGCGAGGTCGTCGGTCTGCATCTCGCGATCGACCGTCTCGCCGCTCGGGCCGCTCGAGAAGGTCTCGACCGGCCCGACCGGCACGCGGCGGACCGGGACGACGGTGGCGAGGTCGGCCATCACTGCCTCCACGCGCAGGCCGCTCACGAATTGGACGAGATCGATCCAGTGCGAGCCGATGTCACCGACGGCGCGCAGCTCGCCGCCCTCGGCCGGGTCCAGCCGCCAGTTCCAGTCGGTGTCGTAGAGCAGCCAGTCCTGTAGATAGCCGCCCGTGATCAGGTTCACGCGGCCGATCGCGCCCTGCCTGACGCGCTCCCGGGCCTCGAGGCACTGCGGGTAGAAGCGGATGTTGAAGTTCGTGGCGTGGACGAGCCCCCGCTCGCCCGCCAGCGCGAGCAGCTCGGCGGTCTCGGCGGCGCTCGTGGCCAGCGGCTTCTCGCAGACCACGTGCTTGCCCGCCTCGAGCGCCGCGCGCGCCTGGGGCAGGTGCAGCCGATTGGGCGTGGTGATGTGGACGACGTCGACGCGCTCGTCGGCGAGCATCGCCTCGAAGCTGTCGTACGGCTCCGGGAGCACCGCCGTGCGCGCCTTCTCCCGCGCGCGCTCGGGTGAGGAGCCGACGACGCCCGTGACCTGCACCCCCAGCCGCCGCAGCGCCTCGACGTGGACGACGCCGATGAAGCCGGTGCCGACGACCGCGGCGCGCAGGTGCTCGAAGGGGGCCATGGCGTGGATTCTCGCGCAGGCTCAGTGCAGCTGCAGCCCGGCGTCCTCGCCGAGCGCGGCGAGCAGGCCGTCGTGGCGGCCCTCGAGCAGGTCGCCGAAGGGGTCGCGGGTGTAGCGCAACAGCGTGGCGTAGGGCAGCCCGTACGCCGCGCGGCGCGCGAGCTCGGCCGCGCGGGCGGGATCGCCGGCACTGCGCAGCACGCGGTCGGCGGCGCCGAGCGCACGTGCCTGCCGCACGCGCTCCGGCACCCGCCGACCGAGCACCAGCAGCGTCGGTAGGAGGAATGTCAGCCAGCCGAGCAGGTTCGCCGTCCGGTAGGCGCGGGCCTCGCCGTCGCGGCCGGCGGCGACCAGCCGGCGCGCCTGCGCGTCGCCCTCGCGCTGCAGCGGCCCCGCGGTCGCGCCGGCCGCATCGCGCAGCGCGCCTGCCAGCCCGCCGCCCACCACGGGCGTCCCCTCGAGCGCGTCAGCCGCCGAGCCGAAACCGTCGCGGATCGCCCCCGCCGCGCCGCGCGATGTGGCGCCGACCGCGCTGCCGGCGTCCTGCAGCCCGCGGCCCAGGGTCGCGAGCTCGGCGATCCCGTCGTGGACCTTGACGCCCAGCCAGGCGAACAGCACGACGAGGAGCACGACGGCGGCGTCGCCCGCGAGGGTCCGGGAGCGCAGGCGCGGGAGCGTGGGATACGGCCTCATGGGCGTTCACTACCCATGAACGACGCGAGGGCCCATCCGGACCCTCGCGTCGCGTGCTCCCTGGTACCCCAGTCCGTCCCATGAAGCGTCGCTTGGACCCTGGGTACCAGGGTGGCGGCACATCCAAACGGGCGCTGGCCTACACGGCGACGCGCGGCCGCACGAGGCCGCGCTCGTGCAGCACCTCGGCGATCTGCACCGCGTTGGTCGCCGCGCCCTTGAGCAGGTTGTCCGAGACGACCCACAGGCACAGCCCGCGCTCGTGCGTCGGATCGCGGCGCAGGCGGCCGACGAAGACCTCGTCGTGACCCGCGGCGTCGAGCGCCGTCGGGTAGGCATCGGCGCTCGGATCGTCGACCACCGTCAGGCCCGGCGCGCGCTCGAGCAGCGCCCGCGCGTCCTCGACGGAGAGCGGCGCGCGCGTCTGCAGCGTGACGGACTCCGAGTGCGAGTTGCGCACGGGCACCCGCGCGCAGGTGACGTTGATCGCGATCGACTCGTCGCCGAGGATCTTGCGCGTCTCGAACATCATCTTGCGCTCCTCGTCGGTGTGGTCGTCGCCGTCGACGAAGTTCCCGGCGCCGCCGAGGACGTTGAACGCGATCGTGTGCGGGTAGACGGTCGGCGGCGGCATCGGCTCGCCGTCGAGCGCCGCGCGCGTCTCGTCCTCGAGCGCGCGGACCGCCCTGACTCCGGTCCCCGAGACCGACTGGTAGGTCGAGACGATCAGGCGCTCGATGCCGGCCGCGTCCTGGATCGGCTTGAGGGCGACGAGCAGCTGCATCGTCGAGCAGTTGGGGTTGGCGATCAGGCCCTTGTGCGCCTCGAGCGCGTCCGGGTTGACCTCGGAGACGACGAGCGGGACCTCGGGGTCGCGGCGCCACTTGGAGGAGTTGTCGACCACGACGGCGCCGGCGTCGACGAAGCGCGGCGCCCATTCGCCGGAGGTCGAGCCGCCGGCGGAGAACAGCGCCAGGTCGAAGCCCTGGATCGCCTCCCCGGTCAGCGCCTGGACGGTCATCCCGTCGAGGTCGCGACCCGCCGAGCGCTCCGAGGCGAACGGCACGATCTCGCGCGCGGGAAAGTCCCGCTCGCGCAGCTTGCGCAGCATCACGGTCCCGACGGCGCCAGTCGCGCCGACGACGGCCACCCTGTAGCTCATGCCGCCGCTCCCGCCGCGCCGCCGAAGGGATGCTCGGCCTCGACCTGGTCGGCGCCGAGCTCGAAGGCCTGGTGGAGCGCGCGGACGGCGCGGTCGACCGAGTCGGCGGCGACGACGCAGGAGATCTTGATCGGCGACGTGGAGATCATCTCGATGTTGATGCCCTCCTCGCCGAGCGTCGAGAAGACGCGCGCGGCGACGCCGGGATGCGTCCGCATGCCGGCGCCCACGATCGACACCTTGCCCATCTCGGCGTCGTCGTGGATCGAGTCGATCCCCAGCTCGTCGATCAGCGGCTCGAGCGTCCCGCGCGCCGTACGCAGGTCGGTGCGCGGGACCGTGAAAGACATGTCGGCCTGCGCGCCCTCGGAGGCCGGCTCGTTCTGGATGATCATGTCGACGTTGACGTTCGCGCCGGCCAGCGCCACGAAGATCCGGCCTGCGATGCCGGGGTGGTCGGGCACGCCGAGCAGCGTGATCCGCGCCTCGTCGCGAGAGTGGGTGACGGCGGTGATCAGTGGGCGTTCCATGGTCTCCTCTTCTCCGAGCACGAAGGTACCGGGCTCCTCCGAGAACGAGGATCGGCAATGGATGCGCACGCCATGGTTGCGGGCGTACTCGACGGAGCGCAGCTGCAGCACGCCCGCACCCGACGCGGACATCTCGAGCATCTCCTCGAAGGAGACGACGGGCAGCTTGCGGGCATCGGGGACGATCCGCGGGTCGGCCGAATAGACCCCCGCGACATCCGTGTAGATCTCGCAGACCTCGGCGCCGACGGCCGCGGCGAGCGCGACGGCCGTCGTGTCCGAGCCCCCGCGACCGAGCGTCGTCACGTCCTTGGCCGTCGAGACGCCCTGGAAGCCGGCGACCAGCACGATCCTGTCTTCGTCGAGCGCGCTCTGGATCCGGTCCGCGCGCACGTCGAGGATCCGCGCCTTCGTGTGCGACGTGTCCGTGACGATGCCGGCCTGCGATCCGGTGAGCGAGATCGCCGAGTGCCCGAGATCGTTGATGGCCATGGCACACAGCGCGCACGAGATCCGCTCCCCCGTCGAGAGCAGCATGTCCAGCTCGCGCGGGTCGGGCGTGGTCGAGACCTCCTCGGCCATCGAGATCAGCTCGTCGGTCGTCTTGCCGCGGGCGGAGAGCACCACGACGACGCGGTGGTCCTGCTCGCGGGCGGCGACGATGCGCCGCGCCGCGCGCTTGATGCGCTCGGCGTCGGCGACGGAGGTGCCGCCGAACTTCATCACGACGGTCCCGGACACCCGCCGCAGTCTAGGCGGATGCGATGGAAGGTCAGCGATTCGCCCTCCCAGTGGGCGCTTGGCCACGGCGCTCATAGAGTGAGCCGGAGGGAAGGAAAGCGTTGAACGAGGCACGTCATCTCCGGCGGAAGTCGGCCGCGGCGCTCGCCGCAGTGGCGCTGTCGCTCGCGAGCATCCTCGCCGCGACCGCACACGCCGACCCGTTCACGCGCACGGTGGCCATCACCGGCGACCCCATCGTGGGGGCGACGTTGACCGCGTACTGGAACGGCCCGGGCAAGGGAGATTGGATCTGGCTGAGCTGCCCGGTGGCCGACGACGCCGCGCTTGCCGACTGCGGCACGATCGCCGGTCCGAACGTCTTCGCCGCCGACACCTACACCGTGCAGCCGGCGGACGTGGGCCAGTTCCTGCGCGCGGCGCTCGTCGACACGGCCATCCCGCTCGGGGTCCGGGGGATGTCGGCGGCCGCCGGCCCGGTCCAGCCGGTCGCGACGCCGCCGCCCACCGTGACGCCTGGTCCCGGGCCGTCGCCGGTGCCGGCGCCGGCTCCTCCGCCCGTCGTGGCCACGCCAGCGCCCATCGCTGCCGTGTCGCCGCCGACGCCTGCGCCGGTCTTCGCCACGCTGCCCAGGCCGACGACCCCGCCGGCCCCGCGCCTCATGCGACCGTGGCCGACCGTCCGCGTGCGCGGCATTCTGACGTCGAACGGCGCGCAGGTTAGGCTCTTGACGGTGAAGGTTCCCGTCGGCGCGCGCATCCGGTTGCTGTGCCGAGGCACGTCGTGTCCTCGCCGGCGCTGGTCGCACACCGCGACGCTCGTCCGCGCCCGACCGTTCGAGCGCACGCTCGCGGCGGGCACCCGGCTCATCGTCACCGTCACGAAGCGCCGCGTCATCGGCAAGTACACCGAGATCGTCGTGCGCAGCGGGCGTCCCCCGGCCAGGCGGGACCTCTGCCTCTATCCAGGCTCCTCCCGTCCGCGGCGGTGCCCGGCGGCATGACCGCATCGCCGGGGCTGACCTGGCTTGTGGCGGCGCTCGCGGTGACGGCCTTCGCGGCGGCCGTCGTCGCTCGCGCGTCGCGGGAGGACCCGGCGCCGAGCCGCGGGCCAGCTGCGATCGCCGCGCGCTCAGCCGTGTCGCGGCCCGCCTCCGCGCCCGCGTCCGCGCCGGTGCTTCCGGCCGTCGACCTGCCCGGCGCCCGGCGGCTCGCCCCGAAGGCGCAGCGGACGCGCGTCGCCGCGCCCAGCCGGACCGTTTCCTCCGCGCCGGCGCCCGTCGCCACACCGCTCCCTCCTGCGGCGGCCGCGCCGTCCACCCCGCCGGCGCCCGTGGTCGCGCCGGGCCCGACTGCCGCCCCGGCGCCCACTGCGACGGCCACCCCCGCCCCGGTGTTCGACTCCTCGGGATGAGCTCCCTCGGCGGCCTCTCCGAGCGCCGTCCACTCGGCGAGCGCAGCCGACGCCTCGCGAGCGTCGCGCTCCGGGCCTTCGCCGCCGTGCTCGTCGCGGGCGGGCTGGGCTGGGCGCTCGGCGGCACGCTGCGGACGCCGCGGTCGGCCGCTGCCGCGCCAGACCGCACGATCGCCGCCGGGCCACTGCACGTGTCGCTGGACTCGGTCTGGCAGCCCATCCCAGCGAGGCACGACGCCCCGCTGGCGGACGAGCGCTCGTTCGCGCCCGGCTCCCTGCTACCCGGACGCATCTGGATCGCCTTCGCCGCGCCCGACGATCCATCGCTGATACCCGCCACGCTGCGCGGCCGGCTCGACACGCAGCTGCCCACGCCCGAGGTGGTGCGCCTCGCCGGGCGTCCAGCGTGGCGCTACACGACCATGGCACTGCCGCGCAATCAGCTGCTGGAGCTGACGGTCGCGCCGACTCGAGCCGGTGTGCTGCTCGTCGGCTGCCAGGCGAACGCGCAGTGGTGGAGCGCCGTCGCCGGTTGCGCGGACGCCGTGTCGGGCGTCGACGGGATCCCGTCGATCTCGCCGAGCCCGCAGGTCGCCTTCGACGCGCTGCTGCCTTCGACGCTGCGCACTCTCGCCCACGTCCGCTCCGCGGCCTCGGGCAGGCTGCGCGGCGTCCGGCGCTTCCGGGCCGTCGCGCACGTGGCCCGCGCTCTCAGCCGCGCGCATGGTGCCGCGGCCGCGCGTCTGCGGCCGCTCGCGGCTCCAGGTTCCCCGAGGATCATCGTCAACCGGCTACGCGGGGCCGCCCGCGCCTACGCTGCGCTCGCGACCGCAGCGAGTCAGAGCACCGAGGCGGCGTACGCCCCCCGCCGCGCGGTCGTCCGGCGCGCCGACGCAGCGCTGCGGTCGGCGCTCGCGCGCCGGCATCGGCATGGCCGTCTGGGTCGGGGACAGGCGCCGCGATGAGATTCGCCGCTTATGACGTCCTCGGCGGCGTGCCGGCGCGACCGACGGGCTCGCGGCTCAACGCCAACAGCTGATCAGAGCGCCAGCCGACCCGAGAACGCGCGGCCGAGCGTGACCTCGTCGGCGTACTCGAGGTCGCCGCCGACCGGCAGGCCCGAGGCGAGGCGGGTGACCGCCACCGCCGGCGCGCGCTCGTGCAGGCCGGCCGCCAGATGCAGCGCGGTCGCCTCGCCGGTCGTCGTCGGGTTCGTGGCCAGGATGACCTCGCGCACCTCGGACTCGTCCGCGCGGGTGATCCGGGCGAACAGCTGAGCGATCTTGAGGTCCTCCGGCTCGACGCCGTCGATCGGCGACAGCGCGCCGCCGAGCACGTGGTAGCGACCGCGGTACTCGTGCGTGCGCTCGATCGGGATCACGTCGCCGGGCTCCTCGACCACGCAGATCACGCTCGTGTCCCGACGCTCGTCGAGGCAGATCACGCAGCGCGGCCCCTCGGCGAGGTTGAAGCAGATCTCGCAGAGCGTGATCTTCTCCTTGACGTCGCGGAGCGCCGCCGCGAGCGCCATCGCGTCCTCCGGGGAGGCACGCAGCACGTGGAAGGCGAGACGCTGGGCGGTCCGGTTGCCGATCCCCGGGAGCTTCGAGAACTCGTTGACCAGGCGCTGGAGTGGCGGAGCGAGCAGGGACTACCTCTTGCGCTGCTGTGCGCGGCGGGCCGCGCGGTTGCCGGCGCCCGGCGCGCCGCCGGGAAGGCCGCCGCCGGCCAGCCCGCCACCGCCGAGCCCCCCGAGCCCGCCGAGCGCGTCGAGCGCGCTCATCGGATCGAAGCCCTCACCGCTGCCGGCGGCGCCGCCGAGCTTGCGCTCCTGGAGCTCCTGGGCCGAGCGGACCGCCTCGTTGACCGCGGCGACCACGAGGTCCTGCAGCATCTCGACGTCCTCGGGATCCACGGCGTCGGGCTCGATCGCGAGCGTCTCGATGCGCAGGTCGCCCGTCATCACGACCTTGACCATGCCGCCGCCCGCGCTGGCCTCGACGCGCTCTTCCTTGAGCGACTCCTGCGCCTGCTGCTGGGCGGCCATCATCTCCTGGGCCTGCTGGAGCATCTTCTGGAGGTTGGGCGGCTGGGGCATCAGGGCTCCTGGGTCTCCTGGGACGGCGGCTCCTCCGGCGGGAGCTCCTCCGCGTCGAACTCTGCCATGAAGCGGGCGACCAGCTCGGACTCCGTCAGCTGCGGCTCGGCCGTCGCGGCGCTCGCCGGGCTGACGATGTCGTCGTGGTCGGCGCGCAGCTCGTGCGCGAGCTTGAGCGAGGCGCCGGTCACGGCGCGGATCGCGTGCGCGATCAGCTCCTTCTTGGCCGGCTCTTCGGCCTGGCGCTTGGAGAACGCGGCCGACTCGGGCCACGCGAGGGTCAGCCCCTGCTCGGCGAGCACGGCCGGGCGCGCGTCGCGCAGCACGGCGGCCAGCATGGGCGAATCCGTGGCGAGCGCGTCCAGCACGGCGGGCCAGACGCCTCGGAAGGCCTCGAGCGAGAGCTCGACCGCCGCCGTGAAGCCGGGCTCGTCCTCGGCCGACCCCGGCTCGACGACGGCGACCGCGGTGACGCTGCGAGCCTCCTCGCGCTGGGCGTCCGGCGCGGAAGGCGGCGCCGGCGCCGACGCCGTGACCGCGACGGTCGCGCGCCCCGCGCGGCCCGCGGCCGTGGCCGGCTCGGAGGGCGAGTGCGGCGCGGAGGGCGCAGGCGGCGCGCCGCCCGCGAGCCGCGCCTCGAGCCGCTCGATCCGCGAGAGCAGCGCAGCGATGCTCGCGTCGCGCGCCGGCGTGGCGGCCTTGACGAGCGCGAGCTCGAGCTGGGTGCGGGCGTCGGCGCCATCCTTCATCGCGCGCAGGCCGTCGGCGAGCAGCTCGAGCAGCCGGACAACGTCGGCGCCGCCGACCCGGCTCGCCTGCTCGGCGAGGCGCTCGTCCTGCTCGGCGGTGATGCGCAGCTCGGCCGGCACCTCGCCGAGCGTCTGGACCACGAGCAGGCCGCGCGCCTGGATCTCGAGGTCGGCGAAGAAGCGCCCGATGTCGCGCCCGGACTCCGCGAGTCGCGCGGCGGCCAGCAGCGCGCCGCGCGCGTCGCCGGCCGCGACCGCGTCGACGGCGCCGAAGACGAGGTCCGCGTCGGCGGCGCCGAGCACGGCGAGCACGTCCTCGAGGGCGATGGTCGTGCCCGAGTACGCGACGAGCTGCTCGAGCGTCCCGAGCGCGTCCCGGAACGAGCCCGTGGCCGAGCGGGCGATCAGCGCAACCGGCTCGTCGGCGATCTCGATCGCCTCGGCACTCGCCGCCCGGCGCACCACCTCGGCGATCTGGGGCACGCTCGGACGCGCGAAGTCGAAGCGATGGCAGCGATCGACGACCGTCGGCAGCACCTTGTTGGCCTCGGTCGTGGCGAGCACGAAGATCGTGTGCGGCGGCGGCTCCTCGAGCGTCTTCAGGAACGCGTTCCACGCCGCCGTCGACAGCATGTGCGCCTCGTCGAGGATGTAGACCTTGTGGCGCCCGGCGACCGGCGCGAAGTTCACGCGCTCGCGCAGGTCGCGGATGTCGTCGACCGAGTTGTTCGACGCCGCGTCCATCTCGATCACGTCGAGCGAGGTCGCGGACGCGATCGAGCGGCAGGACTCGCAGGCGCCGCACGGTGCGTCGGTCGGGCCGCCGGGACCGCTGCCGCCGCCCGCCTCGCCCTGGCAGTTCAGCGAGGCGGCGAGGATCTTCGCCATCGACGTCTTGCCGGTGCCGCGCGAGCCCACGAACAGGTACGCGTGGTGGATCTTGTCCCGGGCGATCGCGTTGCGCAGGGTGCGGACCACGTGGTCCTGCCCGACGACGTCGGCGAACGTGCGCGGGCGGTGGCGACGATACAGCGAGGCGGAGGCCGTGGGCACGGGCGTCGGAGTCTAGCCTTCGCCGGGACGGCTTCCGGGGAGGTGGAAAGCGGACCGTGCACCCTCCGTCGAAGCGGGTTCCGAGGGCTGCCATCGTCCGTTGATTCCGGTCGGGCGATCCCGCTGCGCCTGGTGATGACCGCTTAAGGCTGCTTCCTTCCGGACCTGACCTGGTTCACGGGTCGCCATCGCGCGGGACCCGGCCATCGACACCTCGGTGCGATGCGCTGGCTCGGAGCACGCGCCCCTCGAGAGGGAGTTCGGCTCCGCTAGAGCGGATTGCGGATACAGGGCGCCGCTACGTCCCCGCCTAGCACGGTCCGCGGGAGATGGTAGCGCCGGGCTCAGGGTTCGAGGCGGTCGCGCAGCTTGCGCAGGGCGCGGTAGACGCGGCCCTCGACACGCTGCAGCGGCTCGCCGAGGGCGCGGGCGACCTCCGGTACGGTGAGGTCGGCGCCAAAGCGCAGCGCGATCACCTCGCGCTCCTCGTCCGAGAGCATGGCGAGCGCGGCGAGGAGCGCCTCGCGGTCCCCGAGCCCGGCAATCAGGCGTTCCTCGAGCGCCTCGGCGGAAGGCGGGCCGACGCGCTCCAGCGCCCGCCCCTCGGCGGCGGCGCGCCGCACGTGGTCGCGCAGGGCGTTGAGGGCGATCGCGTAGAGCCATGTCTTGCGCGAGCCGCGGCGGCGATCGAAGCGGCCCCGCGAGCGCAGTGCCCGCTCGAACGCGTCGGCCATCAGGTCCTCCGCCAGCGCCCGGTCGCCCGTCCGGTAGACGAGGAAGGCGAACAGGCCCTGCGCCTCTGCGGCGTAGAGCGCCTCGAACTCGTCGTCGCGCATCCGGCTCCTCTTCGATCAGGAAACGCCCCTCTCCTTCGTATCAGGGTGTGATGCACGACCACGATGACCTCCACGACGACGGCCTGGCTCGCATGGCGGATCGTCTCCGGGCCCAGCGCCCGGAGCTGACCGCGATCGAGTTGGACGAGGTCGGACGCCGGGTGCGCGCGCGAGTCGCCGCACCATCTGCACGGAGGCGGACAAGGAATGAGTTCATGAAGTCACGTCTGGCCATCCTCAGCATGCTCGTCGCCGGCATGCTGTTCAGCACCACGGGCGGTGCGCTCGCGATCTCGGGCTTTACCTCGAGCAACAACGCCAGCGTCGCCCAATACGGGGGTGTCAAGGGCGAGTCCGGCGGCGGTTCCAACTCGGGCAACCCCTCCGGGGGCTCCGTCAAGGGCAACCCCTCCGGCCGCACCGGCGCGGGCCTGCAGCCCACTCGTCAGATCGAGGCGGGCGCCACGGGCGGGAGCGGCCAGCTGCCGTTCACCGGTTACGCGGCGATTCCGGTGCTGTTCGGCGGCATCGCGCTGCTCTCCACCGGCCTGATCATCCGCCGGCGCGCTCGCGACGACGCGTAGCGCTCACTGCACGGGAATGCGGGACCCGGCGGCGATGCGCCTCCACCGGGTCCTGCGCTCCGTGCCCGAGAGCGCTCGGTCGAGGTCGCGAGCCAGCGGCTCGCGCGGGTTGAGCGCGTGGGCCCGCGCGGCGGCGGCCCGCGGATCGGCGCCGGCGAGACTCTGGACTACTGCGAGCCCGTAGGCGTACTGCCAGTTGTCCGGATCGCGGCTCTCCGCAGCCCGCATCGCGGAGATCGCAAGCCCGCCCCGGCCGCCGCGTGCGTCGCAGTAGCCGAGCACCTCGTAGGCCTCGGGACGCACGCTCAGGCGGTCGAGGCTCGTGATCGCGCGGTCAACCGCCAGCGGGCAGTCGCCGCGCAGGAGCGCCGCGGTCGCCGACTCGAGCGGCCCTTCGGAGGCGGCGATCGTGAACGGCGTCACCGCGAGCAGCAGGCAGGCCAGCGAGGCGACGATCCGGGGGACCCGACCGAGCGTCGCGGCGCGCGACGCGCGGCCGGAAGACGCCGCAGCGACGGCGCCCGCGGCGACGAACCAGACGAAGACCGCCGGCATCTGCCAGTCCCAGTCCACGCCCGCATGGACGAGCAGTCCCAGCGACGCCGCCACGAACGCGGCGTGCGCGCGCCGCTCCGGTCCTCGGAGCCCGAGCACGCCGGCCAGCAGCAGCGCCCCCAACGCAATCGCCAGCAGTAGGAGGCCCGGCAGCCCGAGCTCGGCGAGTACCTCCAGGTACAGCGAGTGGGCATTGACCACCTGGAAGAGCAGCGGCCGGTCGCGCTCCCAGTCGAGCCGGTAGGTGCCCGCGCCGGTCCCGTTGAACGGATGCGCCTCAAAGGCGTCGCGCGCCACGCGCCAGTTCGCGAGCCGTCCGTTGTTCCCGAGCTGGGTGAGCCGCTGGCGCGAATCGGTGGTGACGGTCAGCAGGCCGCCACGGGTGAACGAGTTCCGGGCGTCGCTGAGGCGGCCCGGGAGGTCAATGGCGACGGCGGTCACGACGAGCGCGACGACGACGAGCCCCGTCGCCGCACCGAGTACGGGCCGGCGCCAACGATCCGGGAGGTGGATCGCGTCGATTCGCCGGTCGGCGAGCAGACCGAAAGTCCGCAGCACGGTCGCGGCGACCATGCTGACGATGAGGACGAGCAGGACCGACCGGCCCTGCGCCTGGCCGGCGGCGTTCGCGTAGTCAACGTGTGCGAGCTGCTCCGCCGCGTAGGCCTTGCTCGTGGCGGTGGCCGCCGGGATCCCGGCGGTTAGGAGCCCCACGAGCAGCCCACGCGGTAGGGCGAGCACGACGTAGGCGACAAGTCCGAGGAGCGTGGCCGCCATCGCGCCGCGCGAGAAGGTGAACAGCAACGTGACCGCCACCAGCGGCAAGGCCGCGGCAGCCGCGACCCGTACCGCAGCGAGCTCGTCACGGCTTACCGTCAGGTGCGCTAGCAAAATGACCCCGGTCCCGCTCAGGATGCCCAGGGCGTTCCAGTAGGTGAGCGGCCCGCTCAGGCGCTGGGGAGCGATGCTCTCTGGCGCCGGGAACGTGCCTGGGAGGACCCGGGTCAGTGTTCCCGCAGCGCAGATCACGACGATCGCCATTGCCGTCCAGCGCAGCGTCGAGCCGAGTGCTCCGGGCCGCCGGGCGACGCTCCCGCAGACGATCAGGACCAGTAGGTAAAGGAGCGTCCGATCGAACTCAATCAGGGCGCGCGCCGGCGCGTGCGACCATGCCGAGGACACGAGCGTCCAGGCCGCGAACGCGGCGAGTGCAGCGGCGGCGACGGCGACGAGGCGGCTCCAGCCGACGAATGGACGATTGGCGATACTGATCCGGAGCACCAGAATCAGCAGCATCAGCAGTGTCGCCATGCCAACTGTCCCTGGAAAGAAGCCTCCGGCTCGGAAGCCCAGCCACACTGTCAGTGCACCGGCGACTCCCGCTGCGATCGTCGGAAGCGGCACCCGGACGCGTCCGATCACAAGCCGCAACCCTCCAATAGCTCAACCGTTGGAGCACTGCGGCCGAAGCGGCAGGTGGGCGGCTCGCCGGGGAGCCACCGCTGGCCGGGCGGATCCGGCAGCGCAAAAAATGAGAACTGAACAGGGAGCATGGAGCCAGTGAGCACGGATGTGGAGGGCGAGACGGGGGCGACGCACATCCGGATCGGTGAGCCCGCAATTTCTTTGGTCCACGCCGATCGCACGCGTACGGCCGCCCGGCGCTCTTCCACGCTGCGACGTACCCTCCTCTCCGCGGACGTCGCGACGGGCTTCATCAGCGGAACCGGGAGCGGGTGGATCTCCGGACTCAGCCCTGGCCAGGCGCTGGTGCTGGGCGTCGTCCTGGCCATCGGCTGGCCGATGATGGCATTCCTGAGCGGGCTCTACGCCTCCACGGACCTGCAGTCGTGGTCCACGGGCATCGGCGACGCGCCGAAGCTCGTGCTGGCCTGCCTCACGCTGTCCTGGCCGCTGCTCGCCGTCTTCCCGGCGCTCGGCGCGCCGCACGCAATCGCCGGTGCGCTCGGCGCTTCGACGCTCATGGCCGCCGTCGCCGGGCTCACGCGGGCGGGCGCCCGCGCCGAACTGCACCGCGTACCGGGATTGCGCCAGCGCACGCTGGTCATCGGCTCGGGCGAGGTGGCCTCGCAGCTCGTGCGCCGGCTCGACCAGCACCGAGAGCTCGGCCTTACCGCGATCGGCTACCTCGACGATCCCGGGCACGACGCAGCGCTGATGCTCGTGCCCCACCTCGGCCCGATCGACAGCCTGCGCTCCATCCTCGACCCGGCGCGCGTCGATCGGGTCATGATCGCCTTCAGCCGCGCAGGCCACCATCAGCTGCTCGACTGCATCCGAGCCTGCCGCGACGCGGACGTGACGGTCGACATCGTGCCGCGCCTGTTCGAGTTCCTCGAGGGAGCCCAGACGGTCAATCAGCTCGGCGGCATGCCGCTGATGTCGATCGACCCGCCGTCCTTCTCCCGCTTCTCGGGGGTGGTCAAGCGCGCCTTCGACATCGCCGGCGCGACCTGCGGCCTGATCGCGCTGTCGCCGTTGCTGATCGCGATCGCGATCGCGATCAAGCTCGACTCGCCCGGACCCGTGCTCTTCTCGCAGCAGCGCAGCGGCTGGCGCGGGCGGCCGTTCCGGCTCTACAAGTTCCGCTCGATGCGTCTCGGCTCCACGATCGAGGTCCGGGATGACGGTGCGATCGTCAAGTCGCGCGACGACGCTCGCGTGACGCGCGTCGGGCGCATCATCCGTCGCTTCTCGCTCGACGAGGCCCCGCAGCTGATCAACGTGCTCAAGGGCGACATGAGCCTCGTAGGCCCGCGTCCGCTGGTGCTGGCCGAGTTCAACATGCTCGATCTCGACTGGCACGCGCGCCGCGCCGACTTGCGACCCGGCCTCACCGGCCCATGGCAGGTCGCCGGCCGTTCGAACATCTCGTTCCGGGAGATGGTCCAGCTGGACTACCAGTACGTCGCCGGGTGGTCGCTGGCGCGCGACCTCGAGCTCGTGTTCGCGACGGTCCCGGCCGTCCTCTCCGGGCGCGGCGCGTACTAAGTAGACTGCCGTCCCTTGGGCGCGTAGCTCAGTGGGAGAGCGCTCGCTTCACACGCGAGAGGTCGCTGGTTCGAAACCAGCCGCGCCCATCGTCCGAAGGCCCTGCATCCGCGGAGCTTTCGAGTGCCCGCACCTCGAGCAAGCGTGGCCCGGGCCAGGCGCGGCGATCAGGACGCGATGGGCGTCCTGGCACAGCGCGCAGCTGGCATCGGATCAGCGTGGCCGAGACCCGGCGCACGATGCGGCGGCGGTCGCGCCGGCGCGAGGTCTGCCGATCAGAGCGGTGTCGGCGCGCCGGCCGGGCTTGTGGGGCACGCTCATGACGCTGTCTGCGGGTCGCCGCGGAACGCGTTCGCGAGCTCGGCCAGGACGAGCTCGGCGTCTGCGGGCGCCTCGATGGTCAACACGACCTCATCGCGCGCCTCGCTGACCTGCATCGTCAGGAACGCGCAGCAGGCGGACTCCGCGGCGACGATCGCCGCCACACGCTCACGCACCCGCGCGCCGGGTGCGAATCGCAGCCTGGCACGCGTGCCGTGTATGCGAGCGTCGAGCAGGCTGTCGCGGCCGAGCTGGACGATCTGCGCGAGGCGCGTGGGGAGCTCCGTCGCGCTCAGCGAGCAGGCGATGGGAGGTTCGGAGGGCATCGGGTTCTCCCGGGAAGCGGTTCGTCGGGAGCGCTAGCGTTCACCTTGAACCCGGCTTCAAGTCAAGGGTGTCCTTCATGACCCACACCGCGCTGCCCATGCTCACCATCGGCCAACTCGCCGAGCGCGTCGGGCTCAATACGTCCGCCATCCGCTACTACGAGCGCGTCGGCATCCTGCCGGCACCTGACCGCGAAGGTGGCCAGCGCCGGTACGGCAAAGACGCCATCCGGCGCCTGAAAGTCCTTGCGGTCGCCAAGCGCGCGGGATTCTCACTCGACGAGGCGCGTCTGCTCCTGCGCAGCGCCGACGCCGGCACCCCAGCCTTCGAGGCGCTGCGCGACCTCGCCGAACGCCGGCTTCCCGACGTAGAGGCGCTCATTGAGCGGGCGCAAGCGATGCGGACGTGGCTGTTGACCGCGACGGACTGCTCGTGCACCACCCTCGATGCCTGCGCGCTGTTCGATCCGGCCCCGGGCCTACTGCCGGCGCTTCCCAGCGAATCACCCGCGTGAGCGGTACCCGCTAGACCGCGCGGCTCGCCAGCACGGCGGTTGCTGCGACGCGCTCAGGGCTGAGCGACCGGCGACGACGTGGCGCCGGCCACCGCGCGGGCTGACCGGCTGGGCAACAGGCGCGACAGCGCGCCGGCGGCGAGCACGAACGCTGCCGAGGCCCACAGGCAGGCTTCGAGGCCCTGCCACTGGTAGAGGGCGCCGGACAACACGGTGCCGACGAGGCGGCCGCCGGCGTTCGCCATGTAGTAGAAGCCGACGTTCATGGCCACCTTGTCGCCCTCGGCGTAGGCGAGGATGAGGTAGGAGTGCACGGCGGAGTTCAGCGCGAACACGACGCCGAAGCCGAGCAGCCCGACCACGACCACGGTGACGGGGTCCACGCCGGCGGCCATCGCGGCGGCGACCGCGGCCGGGAAGGCCGCGAGCAGGAACGCCAGCCGGGTCGCGGTATGGCCGTCGGGGTCGCTGCCGGCCCCGGGCGAGCGACGTCGCAGCAGCCGGGGTGCGAACGCCTGCACGATGCCGTAACCGATCGTCCATACGGCGAGGAAGCCGCCGGCCAGCCAGAACGACCAGCCGTGCTCGGTGCGGAAGAACACCGGCAGCCCGACGACGAACCAGACGTCACGCGAGGCGAACAGGAAGATCCGCGCGCCGGCGAGCACGTTGACGGCGTGGTCGTTGGAGAACATCTGGCGGAACTTCGCCTTGGCGTTCGGAGCGCCGAGGTCGCCGCGCATCGCCGCCAGCACCACCACCAGGCCGCTCCCGACGATCACCAGCAACACGGCCAGGGCGCTGCGGAAGCCGATCACGCTGAGCAGCAATGCACCGAGGAAGAAGCCGACGCCCTTGAGCGCGTTCTTGGATCCCGTGAGGATCGCGACCCACCTGTAGAGCGCACCTTCAGTGCCCTCGGGTACGACGAGCTTCACCGCGCTCTTTGAGCTCATCTTGGTGAGGTCCTTGGCGATGCCCGAGAAGGCCTGTGCGGTCATGACGTAGGGCACGACGAGCCACGATGCGGGCACGATCGCAAGCATGCCCAGCGCCAGCATCTGGGTGCCGAGCCCCATGAGCAGCGTCGTCTTGAGACCGGAGCGAGCGGCGATGAAGCCGCCGACGAGGTTGGTGATGATGCCGAAGACCTCGTAGAAGAGGAACAGCATCGCCACCTGGAACGGGCTGTAGCCGCGCTCGTAGAAGTAGAAGAGCACCAGCATGCGGCTGGCGCCGTCGGCGATCGTGTCGGCCCAGTAGGCGCCGGTGACGATCGCGTAGTTGCGTAGATCGCCGCGGCGCGTCGTGGTTGCGTCCACGCTGCTCACGCCGGCGCCTCTGCGAGGCTCAGCGCGACAGTCCGGGCGAGCTCGACGAGCCGGTTCGCGTAGCCCCACTCGTTGTCGTACCAGGCCAGCACCTTCACCTGCGTGCCGTCGGTCACCATCGTCGACGGAGCATCGACGATGCCTGAGCGCGGGTCGTCCTTGAAGTCGACCGAGACGAGCGGGCGCTCCTCGTAGCCGAGGATCCCCTCCAGCCGCCCGGCCGCGGCGTCCCGGAAGAGCTCGTTGACCTCCTCGACCGTGGTCGGGCGCGCGACGTCCAAGACGGCGTCGGTCAGCGACGCGTTCAGCAGCGGCACCCGCACGGCGAGCCCGTCGAGCTTGCCGTCGAGCTCGGGGAAGATCAGCCCGATCGCGGTCGCCGACCCGGTCGTCGTCGGGATCAGCGACATCGACGCGGCGCGAGCGCGGCGCAGGTCCTTGTGCGGCGCGTCGACGACGACCTGCGTGTTGGTCACGTCGTGCAGCGTCGTGATCGACCCGCGCTCGATCCCGAGCCCTTCGTGCAGCACCTTCACGAGCGGCGCCAGGCAGTTGGTGGTGCACGAGGCGGCGGTGATGATGTCGTGGCGATCGGGGTCGTAGAGGTCGTCGTTGACGCCAATGACGATGTTGAGCGCGCGCTCGTCCTTGACCGGGGCGGCGACGATGACCTTGCGCACGCCGCGCTCGAAGTACGCCTGGAGCTTCACAGGGGTGCGGAACCTGCCCGAGCACTCCAAGACGACATCGACGCCGAACTCGTCCCACGGCGCGTCGCCGGGTGCGGCGTGCCGGCTGAAGCTGAGCGCCGATCCGTCGATTGCCAGCTCGTCGCCGGCGCCGCGGACGGCGCGGGCCCAGCGCCCGTGAACGGAGTCGAAGGTCAGCAGGTGCGCGCAGGTCTCGGCGTCGCCGGCGAGCTCGTTGACGTGGACGAACTCAAGCTCCGGCCAATCCCATGCGGCGCGCAACGCGAGCCGTCCCATGCGGCCGAAGCCGTTGATGCCGATGCGCGTCATGGAAGTCCTCGGATTCCAGGGCGCTCAAGCGCAGCAGGCCGCCGGGGCGCTGTGCCGGCGTCGCAGCGTGAGCCGGCGCGCGGGCCGGCGAGCGGCGGTGAGGTTGGTGATCATGAGTGGGGCTCCTGCGGCTTGCGGGCGCGCACGATCGCCGAGCCGGCGTGCTCGTGAACGCGGTGGGTCGGGCGGATCTCGACGTCGACCAGGCCGGCGGCGGCAAGCGCTGAGCGGAACTCGTCCTCGGTCAGCGCGCCTGCGATGCAGCCCGTCCACTGCGCCATGTCGGCGCGCGTGGCGTCGTCCATGTCGGGGTCGGCGATCACATCGGAGACGGCGAAGCGGCCGCCGGGACGTAGGACGCGCGCGGCCTCGGCGAGGACCTTGTGCTTGTCGCCGGCGAGGTTGATCACGCAGTTGGAGATGACCACGTCCACGGAGGCTTCGGGAAGTGGGATGTCCTCGATGTAGCCCTTGACGAACTCGACGTTGCCGACACCCGCCTCGGCGGCGTTGTCGCGGGCCAGGTCGAGCATCTCGTCGGTCATGTCCAGTCCGATCGCCTTGCCGGTCGGGCCGACGCGCCGGGCGCTGATGAGCACGTCGGCGCCGGCCCCCGAGCCGAGGTCGAGCACGGTCTCGCCCTCGTGCAGGTCAGCGACGGCGGTCGGGACACCGCAGCCCAGCGATGCGGACACCGCGCCGGCTGTCGCGCCCTCCTGCTCGCCCTCGGTGTACAACGTCGAGCCGAACACCTCGGTGCCGGCGGCGTCGGTCGTGCTGACCGGACCGCCACAGCACGAGCCCCCCGGCTCCGCAGCGGCGGCCCGTGCGGCCGCGGCGTACTTCTCGCGCACCGTCTCGCGGAGGTCGCCCGGCTCGGCGCTGCGCTGGCCGGCCGCGCAGCCGCAGGTACCCCCGGCGGCGGTCGTGTCGCAGCAGGCGTCCTTGTCGGCCGGCTCGCAGCAGCTCGCCTGCGTCTCGATCGAGCAGCACGGCGATACGGCGGTCGGGGTGGTCAGCTCAGCCATGCGGTCAGCTCCTGGAACGGGTCGGGGGCGAGTGAGTAGTAGGCCCACTTGTGGCGGCGCTCGACGGCGACCAGCCCGCTGTCGGTGAGCTTCTTCATGTGATGGGAGAGCAGCGACTGCTTGATGTCGAACAGGGCGATCAGCTCGCACTGGCAGACGGCCTGATCGCTGCGACGCAGCACGTCGAGGATCTGCACGCGCAGCGGCTCGGCCAGCGCCTTGGCGACGGCGGCGATCCGCTCGGCGTCAAGCGCGGGGTTCGGGCCGACGGACGGCGCGCAGCAGGCGGCGGCGGGCGGTCCGGCGGGCAACGTGGAAGGCATTGTCATATCAGCGGCCTTTGTTCTGATGCGTCGGCGGCAACATACCACGTCGCATCAAGACTTGTTGGTCCGAGGTTCCACGCGACGGACTCCGGCTGCCATCGCCGTCGGCTCGATCTGTCAGGACTGATCGCGGTTGTCGACTCCGTTGTTCATGCCGGGGTCGGCGCGCAAGGCCTGCATGCCTGCCCACGACGCCGCGTCCGGGATGACGTCCCCGGTGCCCGCGCGGTGGGCGGGGATCCCGAACGCCAGCGCGTCGCGCGCGTGGAAGTCCTCGATCCAGGACGGCCACGGCCGGTGGTCTCGGCGACCGTAGGATGACGCGCGGAACAGGGCTTGGCGGTCAGCGCTGCGGCGCAGGGCCGCCATTGCCGTCGGTACCCACGGGTTCGAAGACGAAGTTCTCGAAGACGACGTCGTTGTCGACGTCGGTCGTGCTGCTGAAGGCCACGACCTTGCGCTGCAGGATGCGCTCGATCGCCGCGATGAAGTCGGCGGACGTCGCGACCTGAAAGGCGATGCGCGATTCCCGGACGCGCTGGGACTCGCCCGTTTCAGCCATCTTGCGCTCCGCGGGAAGCAGCGCGTCCTCCAGGATGCAGAGCAGCGCGTCGGGACCGGCGAAGTGCGTCTGCGCTCGCGTGGGGCCGCGGCCGAACTGCTCCTTGTGCAACGCGACCAGCGCGTTCGACACAGCGTTCAGCGGCGACGTTGCCGGCTGTTCGAGGGGCTCGGTCAAGAGAGCCGCCTTCCTTCTTCCTCACGGGCTGGAGCGCGGACGAGGGTGGAGGAAAAAAGCGACCCTGGAAGGCGATGCGTCGTTTCGACGATACCGTCGCGCGCCCCGCACCGCACGGATTCGAAGCGTCAGCTGACACGCGGATCCCCCGGCCTCACCAGAAACCCACTGGGGCTCTTCGTCTCTGACGACCCCAGTCGGCGCAGGACGTCGAGAAGAAGCCGGAAGCTACGCCGGGCCCGAGTCGATGGCGGACCGGGCTGGACCCTCGTGCGGTTGTCAACGTACCACCCGTTTGCCCCGTGCCCGGCCGGGATGCCGTCAGCGCCGAACCCACCGCGCTAGCGTCGCCGCGATCGAGCACACCATCCGCCGCATCACGTTGCGAACGCTCGGGTTCGGCGGGACGCTCGGCATCGCCCTTGCCACGGATCTCGGCGCGGTGTTGGGGCGCACGCTCGGCTGCGTCAGCCTGCATACAGCTTCGGATCCGTCCGTGCGACGGCGGGTACGTTCGTCACCGGCTGGGGCCTTTACGTGGGTTCCCGGGCGTTGATCTGATGCGGGGAGCCGCCGACCTCAGGGATGGGGCAGGTGGTGACCGTGGTCCGACGATCAGTTCCGGAGAACCATGCCGTACCTCAACTGCCCCCGCTGTCACCTCGCGATCCACGTTCGCCACCCGACGCTGGCGGTTCGTCACTGCCCACGCTGCGTGGCGCGCTCGCGCATCGCCATCGACATGTTCCCGTCGTCCATGCCCATGCGCGAGCTGATGCTCGAGCGCTCCCCGGGCGTCTCGACCGTCTCCGCCGCCGACCGGCAACGGGTGGTCGATCGCGCCTGACCTCGCGAGGGTGCGTGCGGCCGATCTGACCGATCGCGGGGCGGTTGAGTACGACGTCGCGACCTGAGAGGGTGGCGCCGTGGAGGACCGGCTTGAAATCCGGCTGAGCATCGGGGAGGACCCGGACGCGAACGAGCTGGCATCCGCCGCGTCGAAGCTGCGTCGCGAGCTGCTCGAACTCCCCGTCGCCGACGTGCAGTTGTCGAGCTCCGGGCCGCCTCCGCCGGGTTCGCGGGCGGCCGATGCGGTCGAGGTCGGCGCACTCGTCGTGGCCTTGGCGCGCAGCCCAGGCCTCGCGTCGTCGATCGGGCAGGCGCTATCGGCCTGGATCTCGTCGCGCCACGGCCGCAGCGCAGTCGTCCAGCTCGGTGACGATCGGATCGAGCTGAGCGGCATCGCGGAAGGAGACCAGGCGCACATGCTGGCCTTGTTCGAGCGCGCACGCGACGGAGGCGAACGGTGAGCCGGAGCGCTCTGATCGTGGCCATGGACACCTACGAGGATCCGAAGCTGCGCGCCCTCCGCGCTCCGGCCGCCGACGCCCGGGCGCTCGCATCCGTCCTGCGTGATCCGGACATCGGCGGCTTCGACGTCATGTTCGCCTTCAACCCGAAGGAGGGCGAGCTGCGACGGACGCTGTCGGCGTTCTTCGCCGATCGCACCCCGGACGACCTGCTGCTAGTGCACGTCGGGTGCCACGGCGTCAAGGACGACGACGGGCGCCTGTACTTCGCCACCGCTGACACGGAGCTCGCCCACCTCGACGCCACGGCGGTTCCGGCCGACTTCGTGAACCGCCGCATGAACGACAGCCGCTCGCGACGGATCGTGCTCTTCCTCGACTGCTGCTACAGCGGCGCATTCGCGCGCGGCATGGCGGCGCGCGCCGGCGACAAGGTGGAAATCCGCGAGCGCTTCGAGGGCTCCGGACGCGTCGTGCTGACCGCCTCCGACGCGATGGAGTACTCGTTCGAGGGCGACGATCGCCGCGGCCAGGGACAACGCTCGGTGTTCACTTCCGCACTCGTCGACGGCCTCCAGACCGGCGAGGCCGACCTCGACCAGGACCACCTGATCTCGGTCGACGAGCTCTACGACTACGTCCACAGCCGTGTGCGCGAGCAGACGCCGAATCAGACGCCCGGCAAGTGGAGCTTCGTGACCGGCGAGCTATACGTGGCGCGGAGCTCATACGTGTCGCCGGTGGCGGCGCGCGAGCTGCCCGCAGACGTGGTCGCGATGGAGAGCAGTCAGCTCCCCTACGTGCGTGTCGAGCTCGTCGAACGTCTGGCCGTGCTGCGCGTGCAGCCGGAGTTCTCCGAGCGAGCGCGGGCCGCGCTCGAGCGGCTCAGCGAGGACGACAGCCGGCAGGTCGCGGCGGCCGCCGCCCGCGTGCTCGAGGCGCAGGCCGATACGGCGCCCTCAGCACCACCGAAGCCGCTGCCCGCACTCCAGCGCGTCGCAGCAGAGGAGGCCGCCGGACCGCGCCAGTCCGCTGTACGACGCGGGTCGAACGCTCCGCTCGAGAAGCCCGCGGCCACCGTGGTAGCGGCCATCGCGGCATCGGCGGTGGCCGGAGCGATCGTCGGCGAGGTGCACTGGGCGCTCTTGACTCACGCAGCCTCCGGCAACCACCAGCTACCCGACGTCGTCGCCAGTGGCCTCAGCGGCGGGTTGAGCGTACTCGTCCTCTCGTGGGTCCTCGTGGCCGCCGGCCGCAGCGAGTGGCCTCTGTGGCGGGCAGTCGTTCCGACGAGCGCCGCGGCCGTTGCGGTGAGCGCGCCGATCGGCCTTATCAATGGCGCGACACGCGCGGCGTTCGTGTTGGTCTACGTGCTGTCCGGCCTTGTCGCCGGCGCCGCTTCGCTCGTCGCTACGACATCGGCGCGCCTGATCACGGCCGGAGCCGCGCTCGGCGGCGTCGCGTCGCTGCTCTTCTCCTTGCTCGCCCCGATGACCCTGACCGCCGCGAACTTCATCCTCGGCTACTACGTGCTGGCGTTCGCGCTGATCGGCGGGGCGATCGCCATCGCGATCGTCAGGAGCCCTGTCAGAAGCGGCTCGTAGCGGCTAGGGCGTCGGCTCGGGATGGTGCACGCACTCGGCGACCTCCACGCGCCGGACAGGATCGGGTCATCGGTCCGGCGCGATCGCCGACGTTGTCGGCGGGCCGGCGCGGCCGCGGGGGCCGAGGCGGCGGAATCCGGGATGCACGCCCGGCGTCAGCCCCTGCTCGTCGGCGATGCGTCGCAGCAGCGAGGCGAGCTGCGCACGCTCCTCCTCGCCGAGCGCGGCGGTCACCGCCTGCTCGTGCTGCGTGGCCACCGCGGAGATCTGGCGCAGCGTCCGGCGGCCGGCGTCGGTGAGCGAGATCGCGTAGTTGCGCCGGTCGCGCGGGTCGCGCCGGCGCTCGACCAGCCCCCGCTGCTCGAGGTCGTCGATCAGCGCCACCAGGCGAGGGGCGTGCATCCCCAGCGCGTCGGCCAGCGCGCGCTGGCTCTCACCGGGTGACCGGGCGAGCCGGCTCAGGACACCGACGTCGGCCGGTCGCAGGTCCAGCGGCAGCAGCCGATCAGCGAAGACGGAGGCGGCGTGCGCGCCCAGCTGGGCGAGCAGGAACGCCACGCCACCCCCCGGCCGGTCGTCTGAGGGCGGGCGTCGCGAGTCGGAACGCGTTGGAGGCGACACGTCCCAAGAATAGCTGGCCAGTAATCGTTACGTACTGTAAGCATTACTGCTAGTATCGGCTCCATGGTCACCGCTTCCGAGAGCCCGGCGCCTCGTCTCCCACGCCACGTCGGACCGCCACTCGTGCCGATCGCGGTGATCGCGGCGGCACTCTTCGTCGCCAGCCTCGTCGTCGGAGGCATCGGCGGCGGCCCGTTTCCCTCCCCGTACGACTCGACCACGGACGTGCTCGGGTTCTTCGCCGACCACCGCACCACGGTCCGCGTGCTCGCGACGTTGCAGTTCGCGTCCGCCGTCCCGCTCGGGATCCTGTCTGCCGCGCTGGTGAGCCGGCTGCAGTTCCTCGGCTTCGGCCGCGTTCCGGGCACGCTGATCGCCCTGACGGGCGGGATCCTCGCCGCCGGCCTCCTGCTCCTCGGCGCGGTGGTGGCGTGGGTCCTTTCGCGACCCGAGGTCGCGGCGGACCGAGCGGTCGTGCGCCCGCTCGCAGACCTCGCCTTCGCGATCGGAGGGCCTGCGCATGTCGTCTGTCTCGGGCTGCTGGTCGCCGGGCTGGCCGTGCCGTCGGCCATCGGGCGGCTGCTGCCTCGCGGACTCGCGCTCGCCGGCGTCGGGGTCGCAGCCATCGCCGAGCTGTCCACGCTGGCGCTCGTCTCCGAGCCGGCAGCCCTGCTGCTCCCGCTGGCTCGCTTCGGCGCCCTGGCGTGGCTCATCGCCGCTGCGGCGCTGCTGCCCGTACATCCCCTCACACCCAACCCCGCTCCCGAAGGGAACGCACCATGACCAACCTCGATGGGAAGGTGGCGATCGTCACCGGCGCCAGCCGTGGCATCGGTGCCACGACGGCACGCCTGCTCGCGGCCGCCGGTGCCTCGGTCGCGCTCGCGGCGCGCGATGCGGACGGCCTCGAGCGCCTCGCCGACGAGATCGCCGCCGCGGGCGGGCGTGCACTCGCCGTCCGGACCGACATCGGTGAGCCCGCCGCGGTCGAGGAGCTCGTGGGGCGTACGGTCGCCGAGTTCGGCGGCCTCGACGTCGCCTTCAACAACGCCGCCGGCGGCGGCCATCCCCCCACGCCGCTGACCGACGTCGCGATCGAGGACTTCGAGAGCGCACTCGCGATCAACCTCCGCGGTACGTTCCTGTGCTTGAAGTACGAGATCGCAGCGATGCTGGACAGCGGCGGCGGCGCGATCGTCAACATGGCCTCGACGGCCGGCTTGGAGGCCGTCGGCGGACTCGCCGCCTACGTGTCCAGCAAGCACGGGATCGTCGGCCTGACGAAGGTCGCGGCCCTCGAGTACGCCGCTCGGGGCATACGCGTCAACGTCGTGGCGCCCGGACCGATCCTGACCGAGCCGCTCGTCCGGGCCGGCGAGGCCGCGCAGCAGAGCGCCGCCCAGGCCGTGCCGATGCGGCGGGTCGGCCGGCCCGACGAGGTCGCCTCGACGGTGGCCTGGCTGTGCGGCGATGCGGCGTCGTTCATCACCGGCGCGGTGGTCCCGATCGACGGCGGCAAGATGGCCGGCATGGCGCCGTTCGCCCGGAAGGCGCCATGAAGGCCCTCGTCGTTCGCGCGTTCGGCGACCCGGACCAACTGGAGATCATCGAGGTGGCCGTGCCCGGCCCCGGGCCGCGCGATGCCGCTGACCGAGGCGGCACGGGCCCACCGCCGCGTCGCCGCCGGCGGCCTGCGCGGTCGCATCGTCCTGGTCCCGTAGGCGCATGGTGGCCTACCCGGACCGATCGCCGATCGTCGTGTCGCCCGATCAAGGTCTGGGGCAGAGTGCCGATACCACCCACGATCAGCGATGAGCACCGATGACCTCTTCACCTCGGCCGGCGGATCGCAGTCAGATCCGGAGCTGCGCATCGCCCAAGATCGATTCGGGCCCTCCGGCGTGCTCGTCAGCTTCTCCGGCGAGATCGACCTGGCCGCCGCGCCTTCGGTGCGGGCGTGCCTGCATGACGCGATCGGCGCGGGCGCGAGCCGGCTGGTCGTCGACCTCCGCGCCGTGTCGTTCCTGGACTCGTCCGCGCTCGCCGCGATCCTGGGCGCCCGCAAGCGGCTCGCGGACTCCGGTCACATGGCCGTGGTCGTCAGTCCTGATTCCTACGTGCGGCTGGTCCTCGAGATCGCGGGCATGCCCGCCTGCCTGGACCTCTTCGATACACGGGACGCTGCGATCGCGCACCTCAACGCCGTGACGAGCGCGCAAGCCTTGAGCTGACCGCGGCGATCCCGCCGGCCGAGTCCGCGACTCACGCGCTCCCGAGGAGCACGCCGACGGTGACGATGAGGGCGCCGCCCAGGGCGACCTGGAGCAGGCTCGTGCGCAGGGAGACGCCGAGGAAGTGCTGACGCACGAGCGAGATGACGATCAGCTCGAGCGCCACGACGACGCCGGCGACGAACAAGGCGGTGTTGACGTCGCCGATGATGAACGGCAGCGAGTGAAAGGCCCCGCCGAACGCGGTCATGGCGCCGGTGACGACGCCGCGGACGGCGGCGGACCCGCGCCCGGTCTGGCTGCCGTCATCCGAGAGCGCCTCCGAGAAGCCCATGCTGATGCCTGCGCCCAGCGCGGTGGCCAGCCCGACGAAGAGCGCGGCGTGCGAGCCGGAGAGCAGCGCGGCGGCGAAGATCGGCGCGAGCGTCGACAGCGTCCCGTCGATCAGGCCAACGAGGCCGGGCTGCACGAAGCGCAGGACGAGCGCGCGCTCGTCCAGGTCGCGTCGGGATGTAGCGGCTTCGTTCATCTCGCTGGCTCGTTCCGCGTCCCTGCAGCGTGACGCATCCCCCCGTGCCGGTGGGGCCGATCCGGCGAAATCTTTGCTGAACCTTTCCTCATGCCTATGGGGGCGCTTGCCGACGCGAGCCGATACTCGCTGACGAGCAACTCCTCGGCGCCATCGCCGGCTCGCACGACGGCCGTCCCCCGATGCCCTCGCACCCTCCCCGAATCCAGCGAACGAGCCGTGCCACGCCGTCCGGCGGGCTTGGCGAGCGGCGCGCGAGGGACGCGTCACTGCGCCGCGTGCGAATGACGATCACGGGACTCGCGGTCAGCGCGGTAACGCTCTCGGGCGTCGTGGCCGACGTGGCGGCGCAGAGCTTCAGAGGCCACGCCCGCGCCCGGCCGGCTCCAACCCCGGCGCCGACGCGACACGCGGCCATGCCCAGCGTCCGGGTGCCGGGACCGCAGAGGGTGCCGGCCATCGCTGGTCAGCCGGCACCGCTGCAGCCGCCGCCGCAGCCCCCGGCCCCGGTGCCCAGCGCTCCGGCGGCGCCGGCTCCCTCGGCACCTCCGCCGCAGGTCTCGGGCGGGTCATGAGCCCCAGCCTCGCCCATGCGCGCTGGGAGGCACTCGGGACGACCGTGGGCGTCGCGGTCCATGGCGAGGATGCACTGGGCGCGGCGCGCGCGGCGGTCGACGCGGAGGTTCGGGCCACCGACCTGGCCTGCAGCCGCTTCCGGGCCGATTCGGAACTGACGGCGGTCAACATGGCCCGCGGGCACCGCGTCGGCGTATCGGCTGTCCTTCTCGACTTCGTCGAGGCCGCGCTGCGTGG
>JAXDHR010000103.1:0-3492 GCA_034664425.1 Solirubrobacteraceae bacterium | reverse complement strand
GGTGTGCTCGCGCCATACGTCGCAGCCCAGTTCGTCGTTGCGGACGATCGCCGCGCGCAGGTGGCGCTCGGCGTCGTCATGGCGGCCCAGCAGCGCGGCGAGGCCGCCGAGGTGGCGGTCGACGGCGCCGTAGCTCGTGACCGCCCGTCCCGCCGTGACCGGGCGGCCGGCGTACGGGGCGAGTCGCTGGTAGAGCGTGGCCGGGTGGGTCGGGTCGTCGAGCAGCACGGCGACTTCGGCGCACTCGGCCTGGGTCGACAGCCAGTTCGCGTCGAAGGCGTGCTCATGGGTGACCGCGGCGTCGAGCTCGGACCTCGCGTGCTCGAGCTCGCCGCGGCCGGCGAGGATCCAGGCGTAGGAGCCGCGGTAGGCAGGTCCGGCGAGCGAGCTCGCGATCTTGTCCTCCACGAACGCGATGTCCATCGCGGCGAAGTCGCCGCGCATCAGCTGTACGTTGAATCGCAGCATCTCCGAGAACAGGTCAGCGTTACGGTCGCCCGCACGCGTTCCGGCCTGCCGCGCCTCCGCGGTGCGCCGTTCGGCCTCCGCGTAACTTCCGGCGAGGGCGGCGAGGGCGGCCGCCACAGCGGCGCGTACCACTGGTAGATCGGAAGCCGGAGCTCATCCGCCAGCCGGGCGTGGGCGTCCATCTCCGCCCGGCACGCGGCCATGTCGCCGAGCTCGAACAAATCCGTGACCCGCCAGTTGCGGGCCTGCAACTCGGCGTGGCGCTCGCCCGACGCGCGCGCGGCGACGATCATCGCGTCCGCGGCCTCGAGGCGCTCGGTTAGTCGGTCGGGGCGCCAGAGCGCAACGTGCCGGGCGTTCAGCGAAGCGGCGAGGACGCTCGCATCGCCGGCGGCGCGGGCGGCCGTCACCGCTTCCGCGCTCAGCCGCTCCGAACGCGAGCGATCCGGCGCGTAGTAGAGCTCGACCGCCAATCGCGCCTGCAGCCGCGATCGCGACGACTGGTCCGAGGCGGCGGCGAGCGCTTCGTCGAGGCGCGCGACCGCCTCCCGGTCGAGATCGACGATCGCGACGCCGAGGCCGGCGAACCCGAGCGCGGCGTCGCGCAGCAGCGCCGCGTCGCCGCGACGCTGCGCGAGCGCGCGTGCCGCGCTGAACGCGGCACGCGCGGCCGCGCGGTCCCCCGCCCGCAGCAGCGCTTCGCCGCGGGCGAGCAGCAGCGGGCCGGCATCGTCCTGGTCCCCCGCCAGCTCGAGTGCCTCGAGTGCCCGATCAAAGCGCTCGGCAGCGTCCTCGTAGGCGAGCCGGTCGAGCGCGCGACGTCCGGCGCGCGCGAGCAGCTCCGCGGCGAGGCGAGCGTCGCCCGTGGAGGCGGCGGCGAACCGGTGCGCCGCGATCTCCTCGAGATGACGGTCCTCGCCGGCGAAGCGCGATGAGCGCAGCCGGCGCCAAGTAGCCGTTTCGCCCGACGCGGGGCGGGCAGGTCCGGACCAGGCAGGTCCGCCTTTAGGGCATTAGGTGCGCCCGGCCGGGCTCCCCGCGGTCAGTGGCCGTTGGCGCGCGACCGACAAGCCCTCCACGTGATCGCGATGGCGGTTGGTCCGCGCATTGTGGTCCAGAAGCCTGACGAGTCGACCGGGCACGGCTCGGTCGTTGCCGACGGCTCACTGTCCGTTGGGTGCCCGGACTCGGATCGAGTCCTGGGGAAGCGAGTAGGGTGAGCTGTAGAAGGAGATCAGTGCGCACACTTCTGGATCCCGTCGCCCGGGGTCCCTTCTGCCGCGCCTCGATCGCCGCTCGCGCTCGTAGCACCGGCGCCGGTGACCCTCGGGAGACCTCAACGCCGGCGCCGCCGGCGTCCACACGCTGTTTCGAGAGGAGTGCGTGCCATGAACGAGCACGCCACCCAATCCGTGTATCCGCTGCAAATCGAGGGGGAGCTTGAGGGCCACGTCAGTCGCTGGCTGTGGCTGGTCAAGTGGGTCCTGGTGATCCCGCACGTCATCGCGCTCGTGTTCCTGTGGATCGCGTTCGTGGTCCTGACCGTGGTTGCGTTCTTCGCGATCCTGCTCACCGGCCGCTACCCACGTGCGATCTTCGACTTCAACGTCGGCGTGCTGCGCTGGTCCTGGCGCGTGGGCTTCTACTCCTACAGCGCCCTCGGAACCGACCGTTACCCGCCGTTCAGGCTCGCCGACGTCCCGGACTACCCGGCGCGGCTTGAGGTCGAGTACCCACCGGCGCTCTCGCGCGGCCTGGTCCTTGTGAAGTGGTGGCTGCTCGCGCTGCCGCACTACCTCATCGTCGGCGTGTTCGCCGGCGGCGCGTGGGCCGGTGTCAACGCCGTCAACAATCACGGGGGATGGACCTCCGGCGGCGGGCTGATCGGCCTGTTGGTCTTCATTGCCGGCGTCGTCCTGCTGTTCACCGGCCGCTACCCCCGGAGCATCTTCGACTTCGTCATGGGGATGAACCGCTGGGTCTACCGTGTCGGCGCCTACGCGACGCTGATGACCGACGCCTACCCGCCCTTCCGCCTCGACATGGGCGGCACGGAGTCGGCGCCCGACACCACCGAAACCACCGCGGTGCGGCCGAAACCGGCGGCGGGGCTCTCGTGACGCCAGCGAGCACCGTGCCCACGCGAGCTCGCGGCGGCGGGCGGCCGGGGAGCTCGGTGGTGCCTTGCTCAATCGCGAGATAGCGGCCCACCGACCAGGCCCCGGCCCTTGCCCGGCGCGGGCGAGCAGCACCAGGAAGCAAGAAGCCCTCACCGACGGCGCGCCAACCGCGGCCTGATCGACGACCTCAACACCCATCCATATGTGAGCACAGGAGAGACGCCGCCATGCATACCGAGCCCGAGATGAACCCGCCCCGCCCGCCCGCTCCCGGGGTGCTTCCCGAGCCGACGCCAGTCGACAGCGATGCCCGTGACGACGCGACGCGGGCTCGGATCAAGCGCTTGGCACGTCCTCACCGGTCCGGAGGGTGGGTCATCGAGCGCGCGTCGTTGCTCGCCGGGGGCCCCGGGTTCGACGGGGCGATGGCATGGATCGAAACTCACGGCGGGATGCCGGAACTGCCGACAGCCCCCCGCGCGCAGCTGGGTTTGCACAGCCGGCGCGTCGCGGAAGTTCGGGCGCCGCTGCGGTTCGTGCTGCCCGCCAGCGCCCTCAGCTGAGGTCGTAGTCTGGTCTGAGCATGCGGTCGGAGCGCCCGCCGCAAAGCAAAGAGCCCGTATCAACACGTTGGCCGGTAGACAGGCTCAAGTTCGGACAGATTCAGGCAGTCGGACTTCCGGCTCTCTCAGCTGGCGTGAAGGATCCGAAAGCGATCGGGTTCCGCCGGATCTCGATCGACGACTTGGATTGGCGTCCAAGCCCATTGCCAAACGCTGATGCCTGGCGTGCGGGAGAACTGGATCTGCCCGCGGGTGCCTTCGACTGCAACGCGCGGCCAGGATTCGGCAATGCGTGCCCGGTCCGCGCCGTGAGAACGCAGCACATCGGCGAGGACGGCGAC
>JAXDHR010000102.1:0-5122 GCA_034664425.1 Solirubrobacteraceae bacterium | reverse complement strand
GCGCGAGGTGGCCGGAGTCGAGCGGGCCCTGGAGGTAGCCCGCGGCGGCGAGGACGAACGAGACCGAGCCCGAGCAGTCATAGCCCTTGTCGATCCACTTGCCGTGGCCGCCGCCCCAGATGTACGGAGTGCGGGCGATCGAGTTGCCCGCCTCGATCATCCGCCGGATCGAGTCCGGCGCCTCGAGCGGCGGGACGGCGATGCCGTTCGACAGCGCGGTCGCCTGGTCGACCGAGCCCGTGCCGCCCGACGTGTCTGCCTGGCGCGGCGTGCCGGAGGTCGCGGGGCCCGTGGGCGCCGGGCCGGCGTTCGTCAAGCCCGGATCGCTGCCGGTCGGCGCGGCCTCGGCTGTCGCGGCGCCCGTCGCGCCGGCCTTCGGCTGAACGACCTGGGGGCGCATCGTCGAGGGCAGCGGCGGCAGCCCCGGGTCCTTCGCGTCGGCGGCAACCGCCGCCTTGGGCACCGGCTTCGCGGGCGCATGCGCGGCGGCCGGGGCGGGCGCCGTCCCACCGGACGACCCGAAGGCCAGCCATCCCCCGCCGAGCACGGCGCCGACGACCACGAGCGACAGCAGGAAGCCGCGAAGCACCGAGCCAGTATGGCGCGCGGCGGTCCGGCTCATCGCCAGAAGGAGGTGCGCGCGGCAGCGCCCGCGTACGTCATCCCGAGGTGGACGTGGTCTCGGTGGGCAGTCGTGTCGTCGACCGGGCGGTCGGGCTTGCCCTTCGGCGTGAAGCACGGCGAGTAGGGCTTGAAGTCGCTCATGCCGGCGCCCCAGTAGCCGCAGTTCCAGATGATCTCCTCGACGCCCATGCGCCGGGCGAGCGCTTGCGGGCTGCCGTTGCGATCAGGCGCGAGCAGCAGCGCGATCAGGTTCGCCGCCGCGCGGCGATCGACCGCGGAATGAACGCTGAGATGCCAGTCGATCGCGCGGTTCTCGGCGTGCAGCGACGCGGAGTGCCTGCCCCACTTCTCGCAGCGGTAGGAGCCCCAGAAGACACCGCGCACGTGGTGCTCGAGCCAGTGCTGGAGATCGAGCATCCCCGGCCGCGTGTGCGAGTCGCAGTGCGTCGCGGCGTCGTAGACCGAGTCCTCGACCGGTGTCGCGAGCAGCCGCTTGGCGTTCGCCGGGTTGTCCGGCACGGAAGCGCCGCTTACGTGCGGGTAGGCCTGCGCGACGCCGGCGGACAGCGCGAGGGCCGCGAGCGCGATGAAGAGCGGACGCAGGAGGGAAATCGGCAGGAGGCGCGACATGCCTCCTTGACCATCGGAACCCCGGCGGGAGTCTTGAGCGCCGCGGTCAGCGAGTCGTCAGCCGCCGATCGCCTGCTCGAGGTCCTCCACGAGATCCTCCGGCGCCTCGATGCCGCAGGACAGCCGGACCAGGTCCGGGGCCACCGCGGCCGCCGAGCCCTCCACCGACTGATGCGTCATGGCCTGCGGCACCTCGATCAGCGACTCGACTCCGCCGAGCGATTCCGCCAGCGAGAACAGTTGAGTCGCCGCGGCGATCCTGGTCGCGTCGGGATGCCGGAACGACACCATCCCGGCGTAGCCGGGCCAGCGCACCTCGGAGACGCCGGGGGCGGTTTCGAGCCACTCGCTGACCATCCGCGCGCTTTCCGTATGCGCGGCCATGCGCAGATGCAGCGTGCGCAGGCCGCGGTGCACGAGGAAGCAGTCGAGCGGGCCCGGGACGGCGCCGACGGAGTTCTGCACGAAGCGCACTGCGCCGTGGATGTGCGCGTCGCGCACGACGACCGCACCGCCGACGGCGTCGGAGTGACCACCGAGGTACTTCGTCGTCGAGTGCACGACGGCATCGGCGCCGAGATCGAGCGGCTGCTGGAACACGGGCGTGGCGAACGTGTTGTCGACCGCCACGAGCGCGTTCTGCTTGACGGCTGCGATCGCGGCGACGTCGACCGTGTTGAGGTTCGGGTTCGTCGGCGTCTCGACCCAGATCAGCTTCGTGTCGGGCCGGACGGCGTCGGCGACCGCCTGCACGTCGGTCTGGTCGACCATCGTGTACTCGAGCCCCCAGCGCGTCAGGACCTTGTCGACCAGCCGGTAGGTGCCCCCGTAGAGGTCACCGGGGATGACGATGTGGCCGCCCGCGTTCGCGACGGCGGTGATCAGCGCATGCTCGGCGGCCATGCCGCTGGAGAACGCCGAGCCGAGGCCCCCCTCGAGCTCACCGAGCGCGCGCTCGAGCGCAGCGCGGGTCGGGTTGGCCGACCGCGAGTAGTCGAAGTCCTCCACGAAGTGCCCGGGCGCGCGCTGCACGTAGGTGCTCGCCTGATGGATGGCGGGCACGACGCCGCCGAAGGCAGGGTCGGGTTCCAGGCCGGCATGGACGGCCCGGGTGGCGAAGCGTCGGTCGCTCACGAGATCAGCGACTCCAGCAGGTCCGCGCGTGTGACGATGCCGACTGGTCGCCCGTCCTGGGTGACGGTCAGCGCCTGACCCTCGCCGGCCAGCAGCTCGACCGCCTCTCGCACGGGATCGTCGGTCGAGACCGCGGGGAACGGCGCTTCCATCACACCGACGATCTCCGCCGACATCAGCTGGGGATCGTCCATGGCGTGCTTGAGCAGACCACGCTCACCGACCGATCCGACGACGGTGTTCTCGTCCGTCCCGGACACGACCGGCAGCTGGGAGACCCGGTGCTCGTGCAGCAGCGCGATCGCGTCGCGGACGCGCTGGTGGGTCTGCACGGTCACGAACGGCGGGATCTCGCCGGCGACCGTCTTGTCACGTAGGACGTCGCCGACGGTGCGGTCGCCCGAGCGCTCCAGGAACCCGTACTGCGTCATCCAGGCATCGTTGAAGATCTTCGAGAGGTACGCGCGGCCACCGTCTGGCAGCACGACGGCGACCATGGCCTCCGGATCGTCGATGCCGGCGGCGACCTGGAGCGCGGCATGTACGGCGAGTCCGCACGAGCCGCCCACGAGGAGCGCCTCCTCGGCCGCGAGCCGGCGCGTCGTGAGAAACGAGTCGCGGTCGGAGACGGTCACGTAGCGGTCGACGATGGCCGGGTCGAAGGTCTGTGGCCAGAAGTCCTCGCCAACGCCCTCGACGAGGTAGGGCCGCACCTCGTCGTTGGAATAGATCGAGCCGACCGGGTCGGCGCCGATGACCTCGACCGCCGGATTGCGCTCCTTGAGGTAGCGCCCCATGCCGGTGATCGTGCCCCCGGTTCCCACGCCCACGACGAGGTGGGTGAGCCGGCCGCCCGTCTGGCGCCACAGCTCCGGGCCCGTCGTCTCGTAGTGCGTCTGCGGGTTCGCCGGGTTCGCGTACTGGTTGGGCTGGAACGCGCCTGGGATCTCCTCGGTGAGGCGGTCGGCGACGCGGTAGTAGGACTGTGGCGACTCCGGGGACACGTCGGTCGGCGTGACCACGACCTCTGCACCATAGGCGCGCAGCAGATCGATCTTCTCGCGCGACATCTTGTCGGGCATCACCGCGATGACGCGGTAGCCCTTCAGGCGTGCGGCGATCGCCAGCCCGGTCCCGGTGTTACCCGAGGTCGGCTCGATGATCGTGCCGCCCGGCCGCAAGCGACCGTCGCGCTCGGCAGACTCGACGAGCCGTATCGCGACGCGGTCCTTGATCGAACCGCCCGGGTTGAACGACTCCAGCTTCGCGACGAGCTGTGGCGTCAGGCCGGCACCGATCCGCGAAAGCCGGACGAGCGGGGTCTCACCCACCGTGTCGAGGATCGAGTCGCGAATCTCGACGCCCACCCGCGTGTCGTGAGTTGCCATGTGCCAAGGGTACGGCCACGACCGCAACGCGTGAGGTCCGATTAGTTCGAGGAGTGCGCCGAATCAGTGACGAAACCGTGCCGATGCCCGCCGGGAGCCTCCGCGAGCCGCGTCGCCGACCGTCCGCCGTGGGTCTTTGTCGCGGCGGCCGCAACGCCGGGCGCACGGCCTGACCGCCCGGGCTGGTCAGAACGATCAGGTCCCTCGATCAATAGAAGTAATGACCAAGGGTCGGATTTTCTCGCTGTTTGCGCAGATCCAGTTCCGCCTCGGGGGCGTGGATCGGGGACGATGCTCCTAGAAGCGGTACGCCGGGGTCGACCCGGGAAGCGCACGCAGACGGAGGATGCGGGTGGCCGTGGGCAGGACGCAAGGGGAGGGTGCGGTCGCAGGGAGTGCGGCAGGGAGAAGCGCCGCGACGGATGCGCGCGTGCTCGCGCTGCTGACTCGCCACGAGGCGAGCCTGATGCGCGTCGCCCGGCAGTGGTCGATCTGCCAGGACGACGCCTACGACGCCTTCCAGCGCGGGCTCGAGATCTACGTGCGCAGGATCGCGACGATCGATGGGGCCACGGAGGCAGCGTGGCTGAAGGTGGTCATCCGGCACGAGGCGCTCGCGATCCGTCGCGCGCGCGGCGAGGCGATCGCCACCGAGGTCGATCTCGACAGCCACGCCGCCTCGGAGGACCGCAGCGTCGAGGACCAGGTGCTCGGCAGCGACCGCGTCAGCCGCTCGGCCGAGGCGCTGCGCGGGCTCAAGCCCGACGAGGCACGCGCCCTGATGCTCAAGGCGCACGGCCTGTCCTACGAGGAGATCGCCCGGCGCTGCGGATGGACCTACACGAAGGTCAACCGCGCGATCACCGAGGGCCGGCGGCGGTTCCTCGCGCTCTACGGCGCACTCGAGTCGGGCGAGGAATGCGAGCGCTTCTCGCCGATTCTGGAGGCGCTCGCCGCCGGGCGCGCGACGAGCGAGCAATTGGTCGAGGTGCGACCGCACCTGCGCCGCTGTCAGGCCTGCCGCGCGACCGTCCGCGACCTGCATCGCTCCGGTCTGCGCCGCCTCCGGGTGCTGTCCCTTCCCGCCGTCCTGGTGCCGTGGCGCCGGGTGCGCGAGCACACGCGCGGCGGCGGCTCGGGACCCGGCGGCGACGAACTGCGATTCACGCCGCTGCGCGGGCCCCGGCTCCCGCACCGAGGGCTGCCCTCGTTCGCGCGCGTACGCGAGCGCGCGGGCTCGGCTCTGCAGCGCACGAACAGCTCTGACCTCGCCGCGAGCATCCACATCGCGGCGTCGAGCGGCGGCGGACGGGCGGCGGCGCTCGGCACGATCCTCGGGCTCTGCC
>JAXDHR010000101.1:0-5278 GCA_034664425.1 Solirubrobacteraceae bacterium | reverse complement strand
GCCCCCCCGCGGCGTGCTCCCCGAAACCAGCGAGCCGCCCGTCCCCTGAGGGCTACGAGACGCGGGCGGCGGCCTCCGCATCGTCGTAGACCTTGATGAAGCGCAGGTAGTTCTCGGCGATCTGCTCGGCGGCCGACGAGCGCTCGAGGTCGCCGCCGAGGTAGGCCTTGAGCGCGTCCCACCAGATCGAGCGGCCGATCGCGAAGCCGATGAAGCCCTCCACCGGCGCAGCCGTTTGCAGCCACTGGTCGACCTTCTGGTCGGAGGCGCCGCGTCCCAGCAGCACGCAGGTGACGCCCTCGCGCCCCTCGCCCTTGCGCGTCTGCTCGGCGAGCATCTCGGCGTCGGAGCGCTCGTCGACGCCCTCGATCTTCCACACGTCGACATCGACGCCCGCGTCCTGGATCTGCGTGATCGCGCGGCGCATCAGCTGCGGGCGTAGCTCGGCGTCGTAGCGGTCGGTGTCGCCGCCGACGCGTTCGAGCTGGGCCGGCTCGGCCGGGACGAGCAGCTCGAACAGGAACTTGCGGTCGTGCTCGTGCAGCCAGTCCGCGAGCCGCTTGAGGCGCTCGAGCTGGCCCGCGTTGACATCGGCGTCACCGTCCGGGTTCAGGCGCACGAGCACCTTCGAGAACTCCGGATCGAACTGCTCGATGTGCGCGCCGAAATCGTCGCCGTACTCGAAGTCGAACTCGTCCTGGCCGCTCTTCTCGACCGGCATCGCGAGCTTCAGCCCGTCGGCCTTCGCGTCACGGGGGATCGAGCCGCCGAACTGCTCGTCGACCAGGACGCCGACGGCCTGGCCGTCGACCCCCCGCTCGGAGGCGAGGCGCATGCCCTCGAAGATCAGGTGCTTGGCGTCGGCGATCGTCTGCGTCTGCTCCGGTGTCGGATCGCCCTCGATCCCGAACATCTTCTTCTGGAAGGAGCCTCGGTGATCGAAGGCGAGGATGTAAAGCTTGCCGTGGTAGCCCAGCGGCATGTGGCCTCCCCGTGGTCTGGGTCGTTTCAGCCTGTCGTGCCCGTACTCTACGCGGCCCATGCAGCCCAAGTTCAGCGGGCCCAGCTACACCCTCGGCATCGAGGAGGAGCTCATGATCCTCGACCCGGGGACCCTCGGGCTGTCGAACTCGATCGAGGCGATCCTCGACGCCTACGACGGCGACGGCGACGTCAAGCCGGAGCTGATGGAGTCGGTGCTGGAGATCGCCGTCGGACCGTGCCGCGACACGCGCGAGGCGGGCGCGGCGCTGCGCGGCCTGCGGCGCGCGGTGGCGGACGTGGCCGGGTCGCAGAATCTGCTGATCGGCTCGGCCGGGACGCATCCGTTCGCCCGCTGGGAGGATCAGCGGATCTCCGCCCGGGAGCGCTACCGCGAGCTCGTCGAGGCGCTGCGCTTCGTCGCCCGTCAGGAGATCATCTTCGGGCTGCACGTCCACGTCGGGATCGACGACCCCCAGAAGGCGATCCATGTGGTCAACGGGCTGCGCGTGCACGTCCCGATCCTGCTCGCCCTGTCGGCCAACTCGCCGTTCTGGCGCTCGCAGCCGACGGGGCTCGCCTCGACCCGGATGCCGGTGTTCCGCGCGTTCCCGCGCGTCGGCATCCCGCCGTACTACGACGGCTGGGAGGACTACGAGCAGCGGATCGCCTTCATGGTCGAGGCCAACGTCGTCGAGGACTACACGTGGCTCTGGTACGACGTCCGCCCGCACCCGAACCTCGGCACGGTCGAGATCCGTGCGATGGACGCGCAGACGCGCGTCGAGCACACGCTCGCGCTCGCCGCTCTGATCCAGGCGATGGTCAAGGAGCTGGCCGAGCACTACGACGCCGGGCGGCGGCTGGCGCGCTACCCGCACGAGATGCTCGACGAGAACAAGTGGCTCGCGGCGCGGCACGGGCTCGACGGTGAGCTCGTCGACCTGCCCGAGCGCCGGCGCGTCCCGACCCGCGAGCTCGGCCGCCGGCTCTACGACCGGCTCGGCGAGCATGCGCAGGACCTCGGCTCGAGCGCCGAGTTCGAGGGCGTGCTCGACCTGCTCGAGCGTGGCAATGGCGCGCAGCGCCAGCGCCTCGTCTACGAGGCGAACTCCGATTGGGCGGAGGTCATGCGCGAGATCGTCGACGCCACGATCGACTGACGCCCGGCATGTTCTGACGCCGACCTGGCGGTTGGGCGCGTTCGCGCTCGATGTTACGGTCGCTGACGGATGACGCGGTTCCCGACTGTCGACGCTCCGTCCCACGCCCAGGATGCGGCGATCGACCGGCTGCTGCGGTTGCGCGCGGCGCTCATGGGCATGGCGGCGGAGCTGGCGAGCCTCAAGCGCGAGCACCGGCACGTCCGGCGGGAGAACGCCGCGCTGCGCCGCGAGAACGTGCGGCTGACCGATGAGAACGCCCACCTGCGCGACGGAGGAAACGCACCTCGCGGCCGGTGACCGGCGGGCCCGTTAGCCACCGCGCGGGTCAAGCTGCCGGACCACGCACGAGCACGGCGTAGAATCAGTCCGAGCATGTCGAGCGGGCCCGATCTCTTCGTCGTCTGCAAGAGCTGTGGCTCGGAGGTGTCCCCGTACGTCACCGAGTGCCCGTACTGCGGGACGCGGCTGCGCAAGCGCGCGCCGAAGCTCGACAAGGGCGGCGTCCCGAAGGCGTCCCGGCCGTCGCGCCCGGCGCTGAGCCGGCTGCGCCCTGGGGAGATCCCCGGCATCCGCGTCGACCGCCGCCCGTACGGGACGATCCTGATCGTCCTCGCGTCGGTGCTGGTGACGCTGGGCGCGCGGATCGGAGCCTTCGACCCGCTGAAGCTGCTGCTCTACGCGGGCGTCGAGCACCAGCTGTGGCGCTCGGCCACCACGCTGTTCCTGTACGGCGCGACGGCTTACCAGGTGGCCACGCTCGCAGTCGTCTTCTTCTTCGGCTGGCTGCTCGAGCGCCGGCACGGGCCGCTCGTCTCCGTCCTGGTGTTCCTGATCGCCGGCGCGGGCGGCATGCTGGTCGCGATCGCGGCCGGCGGCGTCTCGATCGCCGCCGGCGGCAACGGCGCCGCTCTCGGCATGGTCGGCGCGTGGGCGATGCGCGACCTGCTCGGCCGCCGCAGCGGCCGCCCCGACGAGTCCGACATGCTCGGCGTGCTGGCCGTGGCGGTCATGCTCGTCTGCATTCCGCTCGTGTCGCAGGAGGCTGACGCGCTCGCGGGTCTCGCGGGCGGCGTGATCGGCGTCGTGCTGGGCCTGGGCCTCGCCCGGCTGCGCGGGCGGTAGGCGCTCTGATCCGCCTTGACGTTGAGATACAACGTCAAGGCGGAACGCGCGCCGGCGCCTACGCCACGCGGATCGTCCCCGCCGCGCCCGCGGCGAGCCGGCCGACCACCCAGCCGTCGATGTCGGCGGCCCGCGCCGGGTCGACGGCGGCGAGCAGCCCGCCCGAGGTCATCGCGTCCGACGCGAGCCGGCGGTGCGCCTCGTCGACGCCGTCGCACCATGTGGTGAAGGCATCCGCGTCGGCGCGGTTGCGGCGCGAGCCGCCCGCGACCGCGCCGTCGTCGGCAAGCAGCTCGAGGACGCCGTCGATCGCCGGGATCGCGGCGGCGTCGAGCTCCGCGGCGACGCCGCTGGCGGCCGCCAGCTCGTGCACGTGACCCACCAGCCCGAAGCCGGTGACGTCGGTCAGCGCATGGGCGCCCGCCGCCCGTGCCTGCTCCGCGGCCCGGTCGTTCAGCGTCGCCATCACCGCGATCGCGCGCGCGAGCAGCGCATCGTCGATCAGGCCGCGCTTGAGGCCGGTCGCGACTGCGCCGGCGCCGAGCGGCTTCGTCAGCACGAGCGCGTCGCCCGCCCGGCCGCCGGCGTTGGTCAGCACCGCGCGCGGGTCGACCACGCCGATCACCGCCATGCCGTACTTCGGCTCGGCGTCGTCGATCGAATGGCCGCCGACGATCGAGACGTCCGCGGCCTGCGCCGCCTCGAGGCCGCCGCGCAGGATCTCGCGCAGCACCTCGGGCCCGAGCGCGTCGAGCGGGAATGCGACGAGGTTCAGCGCCGAGACCGGCCGCCCGCCCATCGCGTAGACGTCCGACATCGCGTTGGTCGCGGCGATCCGCCCGAACCAGTACGGGTCGTCGACGATCGGGGTGAAGAAGTCGGCGGTCTGCACGATCGCCAGATCGTCGGAGAGCTGGACGACGCCGGCGTCGTCAGCGGTGTCGGCGGCGACGAGCACGCGCGGGTCCGAGGGGCGCGGAAGGCCGGCGACGATCGGCCGCAGCGCGGCGGCGGACAGCTTGCACCCGCAGCCCGCGCCGTGGGACAGGGAGGTCAGGGCGACGGCCATAGGGGCCTATGATGCCCGCAGTGGCCGAGCGCAGCGCGCATTCCGACGCCGAGATCGATGCTGCGATCCAGGCGCTCAGCGACCCCGAGCGCTTCGAGGCGGCGCAGCAGCTCGTCGCGGCGCGCGCGCCGCAGCTGCAGGCGATCCTCGATCAGGCGCTGCATGCAGCGGGATGGTTCGACCAGGCGCACGAGTCGAGCGTGCTCTCCGCCGCCGGCAAGCCCGATCCCGACGAGCGCCTCCGTGCCGTGCGGACCCTGATCGTCGAGGAGACGCGGGTCAGCATGCTCATCGGCGTCGCCGTGGGGTATGAGCTGGCCAACGCGCTGATGAACCCGAACACCGAGGAGACCGACTGATGGCAGTGGACATCCGCTTTCTGGGTCAATCCTGCTTCGAACTCGAGGCGGGCGGCACCACGGTGCTCACGGACCCGTTCCTGACCGGCAACCCCCTGGCCGCCGCGACGGCGGACGAGGTCGAGCCCGACGTCATCCTGCTCACCCACGGCCACGCCGACCACCTCGGCGACACCGTCGACATCGCCAAGCGCACGGGCGCCACCGTCGTCGCCATCGTCGAGCTCGCCGCCGAGATCGCGAACGACGGCGTCGAGAACGTGCTCGACCCCAACTACGGCGGCACGGTCACCTTCGACTGGGGCTGGGTCAAGCTGGTCCCCGCCTGGCACACCGCAGTCAGCCCCAAGGGCACGCCGCACGCGCCGGCCGGCCTGCTGATCCACATCGGCGACCGGCTCGTCTACCACCTCGGCGACACCGCGCTGTTCTCCGACCTCGAGCTCGTAGCCCGTCGCGGAGACCCCGTGGACGTGGCGCTGCCGTGCATCGGCGGCCACTACACGATGGACCGCCACGACGCCGTCACCGCGGTCGAGTTCATCGACCCGGCGGTGGTCATCCCGGTCCACTACGACACG
>JAXDHR010000100.1:0-18331 GCA_034664425.1 Solirubrobacteraceae bacterium | reverse complement strand
TCTTGGAGTGCCGGACGTCGATGCCTTCAGCCATCAGGACTCGCCATCCTTGGCCTCCAGCGCGTGTGCGGCCGCAGACTCCATCGTTTGCGCGTTCTTGCGCAGCCGGTCGGCTGTCTCGCGGAATTCGGCAGCCGTCGTCTCATCCATGAACGCGGCTGCCTGCTCCATAGCCTCAGCCGCCGCCCGCGCATGGCTCGCCACGTTCTCCCCGGACTCGAATGCGACGTACACGCCGCAGTCCGGGCAGAGGTGGTAGGTCGCGTCGCCCAGGGTGATCGCCCGCCAGTCGCCCTGATCCGCCGGAACGGGGCGGTCGCAGCGGTAACAGACCCCGATGCCCTCAACCATCAGCTTGCCTCCAGTTCGTAGCCGCGAATCCTTTCGAGCAGGTACAGGAGCAACGAATAGTCCTGCTTCGCTCCGTTGTCAGCCGGGCACGCGCCAACGGTGTTGTTGATGACGTCTCGGCCACCGTGCGCGCGCGGCACGATGTGGTCGATGGTGCCCGCTGGCTGCTGCGGGCAGTACGGGCACGGATCGTTGCGCAGGACGGCATTCCACCCGGGCCGCGGCCAGCGGAACCGGAGCGGCGGCTCGAGCGCGCCGTCGAGGAGTGGCGCGGTCATCACGACTCGTCGCCCTTGGCGTGCTTGCGCCGGCGCGCCGCGACAGCCTGGCCGGAGATCGTCTCGATCGCTTCGAGCGACGGTCCGATGCTCTCGGTGAGCTTGATCGCTGATCGGATCCGCGACCAGCACGACTCGTCCTGCCCCTCGGCGCGTTGCGTGTGGTAGTGGCCCATCCACCCGCTGACGTACTCGTCGTTGATAAACGGGTTGGGGTCGTTCTTGGGAAGGCGGCCGGTGCTAGTAGAGCGGGAAGATCGTTCCCTCGCGCGTCGGCTCGCCGTCGGCGTCGAGAAGGCGAAGCATGAAGTAGCCCTCTCCGCGGTCCTCTAACTCGAAGGTGCTGTAACGGAGCCCCGCAACGATCTCTGAGATCCTCGCGAGTTGCCCTTTGTTGAGGATGAATCGTGGGCCGGGAGCAGCGTCTTCAGGACCCCGCGGCCTGGGTGGGTAGTCGGGCGCTCGATCCTCGGGTGGGAGCTCGCTCACCGATCTCGGCGCTTGATCTCGTCGACGTCATCAGCGATGCGGTCGAGCGCTTCCGCTACCGCACGAGCGAGTGCCCGATCGCGAGCAGCGCGTACTGAGCCGGCGAGGAGGCAGGGTCGAGGAACTCGAATCCACTCTCTGCGCCGTCGATTGCGTCTTGCGCCGCCGTGTAGTGATCTCTATCGCGCGCCATTGGGCGAACGCTATCGCGACGCGCCGTTTTTGCGAGGCGCAGTAGCCGGGTGACGGGGAGCGCCTACTGAAGAATTTGGCAGGGGGCGAAGGCGACGGACGCCAGCACTAGCAGAGGGATCTCCTGGCGCCCGTCGCCTCGCGGGGGTGGTCTGCGGCAGCCATCCATGGCACGTCCGCCGTTCCGACAAGCTCTACGCGACATGGCGGCGATTCGGATCACCACTCGGGACCGCGTCGGTCAACTTTCGCGCTGGCTTTCGCGCGCCGCTCGCCTTAACGACGAAACCCGCCTGGCGGGCGGGCTTCAGGAGGTACCGCTACGGGGATTCGAACCCCGGTTTCCGCCGTGAGAGGGCGGCGTCCTAGTCCCCTAGACGATAGCGGCGCAGGGGGTCGCGGGCCGGCGGCCGCGCAACCTGGGGCAGTGTAGCGGTCGGGTCGCCGCATGCCCTTCGCGAGCGGCTATCCTGCGGACCGCGTCTGCGGCTGTGGCGGAATTGGTAGACGCGCAGGCTTCAGGTGCCTGTGTTCTTCGGGACGTGGAGGTTCGAGTCCTCTCAGCCGCATGGAGCTTCGGTGAAGGCGACCACCCGGGTCGCCTTCACCTCGTCACGGCCCGGTGGCGCGCCCGTTGCGAAAGTAGCTGCTACTTTGTCAACGATGCCGCCGCTGCGTCCCCTCCGCCCCACTCGCGCCGATCAGCGGCGCTTCGTCGCCCGCGCCGGCGAGACCGAGCGGCTGCTCGCCGCGGTCGATGCCGGTCGCAACGGGCTCGTCCTCGGCAGCCACGGCAGCGGGGCGTCGTCGCTGCTCGCGCACGCCGCCTATCAGCGCCGCGATGCGCCGCGCCGCTGGGTGATCGTCGCCGGCGAGACGGCCGGCAGCGCCGGAGCGCTGCTGCTGCGGATCCTCGCCGAGCTCGACGCCGGCGCGTTCGAGCGCTGGCGGGCGCGGCTGGCCGACCGCGACCGCACCGGCGACCCGCTGCTCGAGCCCGCGCTGCTCGCGGTCCTGCTCGACGAGCTCGACGAGCATGTGCGCGACACCGTGATCACGATCGACGGCATCGCTCCCGCCGTCGCCCACGCGCTGTTCGGCAGCGCCCGCAACGACGTCTGGGCGCTCGCCGGGGCGACCTGGGTCCTGGCCGGCCGGCTGGAGGAGCGCGACCTGCTGCTGCGCCCGCCCGCCGACGCGTTCTTCGACACCACGATCGTCCTCGAGCCGCTGTCGGATGCCGATGCCCGCAGGCTGCTCACCGCCCACGGCCACGAGCCGGCGCCGGCCGTGCTCGCGGCGGGCGCCGGCATCCCGGCGCAGCTGCTGCGCGCGGCCGCGATCGCGGAGGAGGGAGGCGACCCGGCCACGCTGAGCGCGCCCCCGGCCGCGGCCGGGACCCGCGCCGGCCTGCTCGGCTGGCTGACCGCCCGCGGCGCGGCCTCGCCCAGCGATCCAGCGCTGCTCGAGCAGCTCGGCGTCAGTCGGCAGCGTGCGGCCAAGCTGCTGGCCGAGCTCGCCGCCGAGGGCGTGGTCCGCGCGACCGATGAGCGCCCCGAGGGCAGCGGGCGCCCGCGCAAGCTCTACACGCTGGCCGCATGAGCACGGACGTCCTGCACCGGGTCTTCGACGGCCAGGGCTTCGATGGCACACCGCTCGAGATCGACCTCGCCGCGCTGCACGTCCCCTACGGCGCCTCCGGGCTGACCGCCGTCGAGCCGGCGATCCGCGAGGCGGCCGAGCGGCACGAGCGGATCGGGCTCTCCGGGCCGATCGGCTGCGGCAAGACGAGCGTGCTGCGCTACGCGCTCGACCAGCCCGACCAGGACGTCGCGCCGATCTGGGTCTCGGTCGCGCGCGATTCCGACGACGTCGTGCTCGAGCCGAAGCCGTTCGTCGCCCACGTCATCCAGCACACGCTGCGCGCGGCCGAGAAGAGCTCGGCGCTCGACCGCGCGACAGCCGCCGAGGTCCTCCAGGCCGCGACCGCCCGGCGCCCCCTTCCCACGACGGCCCGCCGCGCCGCCGGCAAGGTCGCCGCGAAGTTCTGGATCGCCAACGCGGAGCTCTCGAGCGACGTGACGACGACGCTCTACGGCCAGGACCTGACGCGTCCCCTCGGCGAGGTCGTCGAATCCGCGGGCCGTGCGCTGGAGGCGATCGCCGCCTTCGGCTATGACCCGGTGATCGTCATCGACGACTCCGACGCGTTCACCCGCGGCGGCACCGACGCCGAGCAGGCGCGGCTCGTGGCGGCGTTCTTCGGGCGCACGCTGAAGGCGCTGACCGAGCTGCCGTGCGGGCTCGTCGTCGCACTGCACTCGGACTACGAGGCGCTGCCCGGCTACCAGGCGGCGCGGCGCGAGTGGGGCGTGCTGCAGCGCGTGCTCGAGGTTCCCGAGACCGTCTCGGGCCATCTGCAGCGGATCCTCGCCCGCCGGATCGAGCTGACGGCGGGGGCGCGGCTCGACGACGTGCTGCTGGCCGAGGCCGTCGAGGCACTCGCCGAGCTCAACCGCGGGCCGGCACGGCGCAACCTGCGCACGGTGCTCGCCGTGGCGCACGAGGCGCTGGCCGGCGCGGTCGACCGCGATCGCGAAATCATCGACGCGGGCGACGTCCGGCGCGCCGCAACCAAGCACCTCCCATGAGCGAGCTCCCGATCCAGGACGTGTCCGGCGAGGACCGCCTGCGCGTGACCGGCGCGCCGCACTACCAGGAGGCGCTGGAGGCCGCGGCAGGGCCGAAGCGCTCCGGCGGCGTCGAGGACCGGCGCGCGTTCGCGCTGGTGGCCGAGCCCGACAACCCGCACGACCCCCACGCGATCGCCGTGCACTTCGAGGGCGGGGCGAGGATCGGCTACCTCCCGCGCGAGGATGCCCGGCGCTACGCCCGGCTGCTGGACGCCGTCGCCGCACGCGGGCGGCGAGCGGTGACCGAGGGCGTCGTGCTCGGGGGAGACGCCGAGCGCGACACGCTGTTCGTGGTCTGGCTGCACGTGCAGGACCCCTTCGAAGCGCTCTCCGCCTGACCGCCTTCTCATCCGGCGCTCACGCATCGTCATCAGGTTGTGAACGCGATGGATCTCTCCGTGCTGCACGCGCTCAACGACTTCCTCTTCCGCCACGACCTCGTCGAGGACCCGCTCGTCTTCTACGTGAACCTCGCGGAGATCCTGTTCCTCGCGATGCTGGTCCTCGCCTTCGTGCTCGTGGGCGGCCACCGCCGCACGGAGACGCGCCGCGCCGCCGTCGCGGCCGGCCTGAGCGCCGGGCTCGCGCTCGCCGTCGCGCAGGTCATCACCCGGATCGTCGACCGCCCGCGCCCATTCGTCGCCCACCCGGGATCGGTCCACCTCTTCGCGCAGCACGCCGCCGATCCCGGGTTCCCCTCCGACCATGCGACGGCCGCATTCGCGATCGGCGCCGCGCTGCTGCTGCGCAACCGGCTGTGGGGCGCGATCGTGCTCGTCGCCGCGACGGTCCTGGCCGTCGGGCGCGTCGCGATCGGCGTCCACTACCCGACCGACGTGATCGGCGGCGCGGTGCTCGGGACGCTGGTCGCGATCGTCCTCGCCTGGCCGCCCGTCGGGCAGCTCCTCGACCGGCTGGCGGACCTGGCCGGACGCGTGCTGGACCGCATCCTGCAAGGAATCCTGCACCCGCAGGATTCCTCGGCTGTATAACGACGGCCGCCGAGTCGCCGCCCTTCCGAGGGCGGTGAACGGGGGAACCGAAGCGGCCCACAGCGGCCGCAGGGGCGAATCGCCGGCAGTCCCGCCGGCGTAGCGCACTGCGCGAGCCCGTCAGCTCACCTCGTAGGCGACCACCGCACGAGACCGATCTTGACGGGCCCGATCCCCATCCCCCGACGCACGTTGGCCATCCTGGCCCTGCTCGCGCTGCTGCTCGTGCCGGCGGCGGCCGGCGCCAAGCCGCTCAAGCGCGGCTCCCGCGGCGTCCACGTGCAGCGCGTGCAGCGGATCGTCGGCGTCACCGCCGACGGGAACTTCGGCAAGGGCACCAAGCGCGCGGTCGAACGCTGGCAGCGCCGCCACGGGCTCACGGCCGACGGCGTCGTCGGCCCGGCGACGTGGGCGGCGATGAAACGCGCGGCCCGCGCGAGCCGCGGCCACCACCGGCGCCACCACCACCGCCGTCGCGCCGCCAACGTGTCCCACCGCGCGGCGGTGATCGCGCTCCAGCGCCGGCTGGGCGTCGCCGCGGACGGCGTCTTCGGCCCTGGCACCCAGGCCGCCGTCAAGCACTTCCAGCGAAGCCATGGCCTGACCGCCGACGGCGTCGTCGGCCCCGCGACCTGGCGGGCGCTCGGCTACGGCGGCCGGACGCAGCTGCTCAAGCGCGGGCACGTCCACCGCCACCACGCGCGCGGCGGCGGCCTCGCGATCGTCCGGCGCGTGATCCGGGCGGGCAACCGCATCGCCCGCATGCCGTACAAGTACGGCGGCGGCCACGGCTCCTTCAGCGACTCTGGATACGACTGCTCGGGCTCTGTCTCCTACGCCCTGCACGGCGGCGGCCTGCTGTCCTCGCCGCTGGACTCGAGCCAGTTGGAGAGCTACGGCGCCGCCGGCCAGGGCCGCTGGATCACGATCTACGCGAACCCGGGCCACGCCTACATGGTCGTGCGCGGCCGGCGCTTCGACACCAGCGGCCAGTACCGGACGGGCTCGCGCTGGCAGCCCGACGACCGTTCCTCGGCGGGCTACGTCGTCCGTCACCCGCCGGGTCTGTAGCCCCTTCATCGCGCAACGCTAGGGTCGGGGCCCGTGTCGCTCACCACGCTGCTGATCGCCGTCGGCGTGCTGGTCGCCGTCTATGCGGCCCTGCTGCTCGCGCTCGTCGCGGCCGGCCACGGCGCCGGGGCGACCGCGCTCGCGCGCTTCGTACCCGACTGCGTCGTGCTCGTCCGGCGGCTGCTGGGCGACCCGCGCGTGCCCGTGGGGAGCAAGCTGCTGCTGGGCCTGCTGGTCGTCTACCTCGTCTCCCCCATCGACCTGATCCCGGACTTCATCCCGGTCGCCGGCCAGCTCGACGACGCCGTCCTGCTGGCGCTCGCGCTGCGCCACCTCGTCCATCGCAGCGGCACCCGCGTCATCGCCGAGCACTGGCCGGGGCCGCCGCAGACGCTCAACGCGGTGCTGCTCCTCAGCGGCGCTCGCGTGCGATGACCGCCGCGGCCGGCTCGCCGCGGCGCTCGACCAGCCCGTAAGGCTGCGATCGGATCTGAGGGCCGCCCCGGACGGGTAGCGTTGCAGTCGATGCGGGGCTCACACTCGCGGCGACGGGTTCCAGAGGAGCGATTCGGCTAGCCATGCGCATCTGGGTCGACGCGACGGCCCCGGCGCATCCGATCGTGCTGCGGCCGGTGATCGAGCGCTTCCGTGCCGCCGGCCACCACGTCGAGATCACCGCGCGCGACTACGCCCAGACGCTGGGCCTGCTCGACCGCGTCGGCCTCGAGTACCACGCGATCGGCCGGCACGGCGGCGCGTCGCGGGTCGGCAAGGCCGCCGCGCTGGCCGGGCGCACGGCACGGATGATCGACTTCGGTCGCCGCGGCTTCGACGTCGCGCTCGCGCACGGCTCCAACGACCTCGCGCTCGCCGCCGCGGCGCTCCGGATCCCCGCCGCGAACACGTTCGACTACGAGTGGGCGACGCTCCAGCACAACGTCGGCTGCCGGCTGGCGCGGATCGTGGCCGTGCCCGAAGCGATCCCGCCCGAGCGCCTGGCCCGCTACGGCGTCGGCCCCCGGAAGCTGCGCCGCTATCCCGGGCTCAAGGAGGAGTACTACCTCGCCGACTTCACGCCGGACCCGGCGTCGCTCGACGCACTCGGCGTGGAGCGCGGGCGCATCGTCGTCATCGTCCGCCCGCCGCCCGACGTCTCGCTCTACCACCGGACCGCCAACAAGCTGTTCCCGGCGGTCCTGGCGGCGCTCGGACGCCGCGAGGACGTTCACGCGGTGGTCATCCCCCGGACCGAGGCCCAGCGCACGATGGTGCGAGCGTTGAAACTGCCGTCGGTCATCGTGCCCGACGCCACCGTCGACGCCCAGAGCCTCATCGCCCTCGCCGACCTGGTCGTGTCGGCGGGCGGCACCATGAACCGCGAGGCGGTAGCGCTCGGCACGCCGGTCTACACGACCTTCGGCGGCCGCCTCGGCGGCGTCGACGAGTGGCTGATCCGCCAGGGCAGGCTGCGCCCGCTGACCGAGCCGCGCGCGATGGACCTCGTCAAGCGGCCGGCGCCGGCGTCCGAGCGGGTCCGCCGCGATCCCGCGGTGCTCGCCGAAATGCTGCTCGAGGCGGCCGGGTGAGCTCCCAGGACTTCGTCGCCACCGAGCCGCTCGAGCGCTCGCTGGCGCAGGAGTACGCCAGCGGCGCGACGCTCGTCGAGCACTACTCCGCGATCGCGCACACGTTCCGGCCGCGGCCCGTCGACCGCGTCCTGCGCAGCTTCGACGTGGTCCTCGCCGGCTCGCTGCTGCTCGCGCTCAGCCCCCTGCTCCTGGTCGCCGCGCTGCTGCTCTCGGTGACCGGCGGTCGCCCGGTGCTCTACCGGGGACCGCGGGTCGGGCGGGCCGGCGAAATCTTCGAGATGTACAAGCTGCGGACGCTGCGCCGCGGCGCGGAGGAGCGGCTCGGGCCCTACTACGGCGAGGAGCTCAGCCGGCGCACGCTCGGCGAGCTCACCCCGACGGGGCGCGTCCTGCGGCGGCTCAAGCTCGACGAGCTGCCGCAGCTCTGGAACGTGCTCCGCGGCGACATGAGCCTCGTCGGCCCGCGCCCGATCCGGCCCGCCTTCTTCGAGGAGCTGTGCCGCACGATCCCTGCCTACTGGCAGCGGCTCGTCGTCCGCCCGGGCGTGACCGGCCTCGCCCAGCTGCGGCTGTCGCGCGAGATGACCTGGGACGAGAAGCTCGCCCACGACTTCGAGTACATCGCCGACCGCTCGCCCGCGCTCTACATGGAGGTCATCCTCCAGACGGCGGTGCTCGTGGCGCGCCGGACGTTCGGCGCGGACTGACGGCGTGTGCGGCATCGCCGGCATCGCCGCGCCTGCGGGGCCCGACCTGCGCGCCCTCGATGCCATGAGCGCGGCGCTGGTCCACCGCGGACCGGACGGGCACGGCCGGGCCGAGCTCGGTCCCGTGGCGCTCGACGCCCGGCGTCTGGCCATCATCGACCTCGAGCACGGCGAGCAGCCGATCGCCACCGAGGCGGGCCGGGTGACCGTCGCCCAGAACGGCGAGATCTACAACCACGCGAGCCTGCGGGACGAGCTCGCCGCGGCCGGGCACGAATTCCGCTCCCGCTGCGACACGGAGGTGATCGGCCACCTCTACGAGGCGCACGGGCTCGACTGCCTCAGGCGACTGCGCGGGATGTTCGCCGTGGCCCTCTGGGACCGCGCCGAGCGCACGCTGCTGCTCGCCCGCGATGCGTTCGGGATCAAGCCGCTGCACTACGCGATCCTCGGACCCGAGCTCGTGTTCGCGTCGCAGCTGGGCGCGGTCGCCCAGCATCCCCGGGTCTCCCGCGACCTCGACCCGGACGCGCTCGAGGCCTATCTCGCGTTCAACGCCATCCCGGCGCCGATGACCGCGCTGCGCGCCGTCCGCAAGCTGGCGCCCGGGCACTGGCTGACGTGGCGCGACGGCGAGGTCGAGATCGGCCGCTGGGCGCGCCCGTCCCCGGCCCGCCGCGAGGCGCTGCGGCGCGAGCCGGCGGCCGCGCTCGCGGCCGAGGCCCGCGAGCGCCTGCGCGACTCGGTGCGCGCCCATCTCGTCGCCGACGTCCCGGTCGGCGTCCTGCTCTCGGGCGGGATCGACTCGTCGGCACTGACGGCGCTCGCCGCGATCGAGAGCCACGGCCCCGTGCAGACGTTCTCGATCGGGTTCGAGGAGCGCTCCTTCGACGAGCTCGGCCGCGCGCGAACGGTGGCGCGCCGCTACGGCACCGACCACCACGAGCTGATCCTGCGTCCCGATGCGGCAGAGCTGCTCCCGGAGATCGCCGCCGCGGCGGACGAGCCGCTCGGGGACTCGTCGATGCTGCCCACCTACCTCGTGTCCCGGCTCGCCGCCGGCCACGTCAAGGTCGTGCTCTCCGGCGAGGGCGGCGACGAGCTCTTCGGCGGCTACGAGGTCTACGCCGCCGACGCGCTCGCGCCCTACCTCGGACGGCCCGCGCGCGCCCTCGAGCCGCTGACGCGGGTGCTGCCCAGCTCGGACCGCCGGGTCAGCCTCGACTACAAGCTCAAGCGCTTCTCGCGGGCCGCGCACCGCTCGCCGCTGGAGGCCCATCACGGCTTCAAGGAGATCTTCGCTCCCGGGCTTCGCGCCGAGCTGATGGCCGGACGTCGCGGTCGCGACCCGCTCGCGGCCCACCGCGCGCGCTGGGCCGAGACGGAGGGCGTCCCCGCGCTCGCGCGGCTGCAGGACGTCGACCTGGGCACCTACCTCGTCGACGACCTCCTGGTCAAGACCGACCGCATGAGCATGGCTCACTCGCTCGAGGTCCGGGTGCCGTTCCTCGACGTCGCCCTCGCCGAGTTCGCACTCGCCCTCCCGACCCGCCACAAGGTCCGCGGGCTGGCGACCAAGCGGCTGCTGCGCCGTGCCGTCGAGCCGCTCGTCGGCCGCGAGATCGCGCGCGGGCCCAAGCGCGGCTTCTCGATCCCGGCCGCGGCCTGGCTGCGAGGGCCGCTCGTGCCCTTCGCGCGCGAGGTGCTCTCCCCTGCGCGGCTCGCCGCGCAGGGCATCGTGGATGCCGGCGCCGCCGGACGCGTGCTCGACGCGCACGTCGCGGGACGCGACGACCTGTCGCGGCAGCTGTGGGGGCTGATGTGCCTCTCGCTGTGGGCCGAGCGCATGGCCGTGCCTGGTAGACAGGCGGCATGACGAGCACACCTCAGCTCGAGGTCGACGCCGACCGGGCCGGCTTCGACCCCGGCCGCCTCGCGCGCATCGACCGTCACCTCGACCGCTACGTGCAGGACGGGCGGCTCGCGGGCTGGCAGCTCCTGGTCTCCCGCGACGGCCGCATCGCCCACCTCGGGCACGGCGGGATGCGCGACCTGGAGGCCGGCCTGCCGGTCGAGCCGGACACGATCTGGCGGATCTTCTCGATGACCAAGCCGATCACGTCGGTGGCCGCGATGATGCTCTGGGAGGAGGGCCTGTTCGAGCTCAAGGACCCGATCGAGCGCTTCCTCCCCGCCTTCGCCGACATGCGCGTCTACGCGGCGGGCTCCTCGCAGAAGCCGCGGACTGTCGCCGCGACGGAGCCGATCCGCATGTGGCACCTGCTCACGCACACGGCGGGCCTGACCTACGGCTTTCACTACGCCCATCCGGTCGACACGATGTACCGCGACCGCGGCTACGAGTGGGGCACGCCGCGCGGGCTCGACCTCGCCGCGGTCTGCGACTGCTACGCGGAGCTCCCACTGCTCTTCCAGCCGGGCAGCGAGTGGAACTACTCCGTCGCGACCGACGTCGTCGGCCGCGTCGTCGAGGTGCTGGCCGGGCAGCCGCTGGACCAGGTGCTCGCGGAGCGCGTGTTCGGGCCGCTGGGGATGGACGACACCGCCTTCTGGGTCGCCGGCGAGGCGGCGGACCGGCTCGCCGCGCTCTACGTCCCCGATCCGCAGAGCGGTCGTGCCACCCGCTTCGACCGGATGGGCCAGGTCGCGCTGTCGCCCCCGGACTGCCTGCTCGGGGGCGGCGGCCTCGTCTCCACCGCGGCCGACTACCACCGCTTCACGCAACTGCTGCTCGGTCGCGGCGAGCTCGGCGACGTGCGGCTGCTGGGGCCGCGCACGCTGGCCTTCATGACGCAGAACCACCTGCCGGGCGGCCGCGACCTCGAGAGCTTCGGACGCCCGCTGTTCGCCGAGACGACGTTCGAGGGCGTCGGCTTCGGCCTCGGCTTCTCGGTCGTCGACGATCCGGTCGCCGCGCGCTTCCCGGCCTCGCGCGGCGAGTTCGCCTGGGGCGGTGCGGCGAGCACCGCGTTCTGGATCGACCCCGTCGAGCGGCTGACCGTCGTGTTCATGACCCAGCTGCTGCCGTCGAGCACCTACGCACTGCGCGCGCAACTGCACCAGCTCGTCCACCAGGCGATCGTCGACTAGCCGTGCGCTGAGTGGACGATCCCTGGGTCATGTACCTCGTGGTGCGCAAGGACGTGCCGCTCGGCCGCGGGCAGGCGATGGGGCTCGCGGGCGCCGGCGCGGTCCGCTGCGCCGACGCCCTGGCGACCGCCCCCGCATGGGCGGACGCCTTCGGCGCGTGGGCGCCGCGGCCGCGCAAGGTCGCGCTGCGCGCGAGCGAGGAGGAGCTGACGGCGCTGGCGGGCGCGCTCGACGGCATCGTCGTTGACGACGTCCTGCTGTGCCTGCCGCCGCGCCGGCGGTCGGCGAGCGAGGCCGAGCTCGCCGCGCTGCGTCCCTACACCGATCCTCCGCGCGGCCCCGCGCCGCCCGCGGCCGCCGACGGCCCGTTGCCGCTGCTTCGCTACGTCGTTCCCGCCGGCGTGCTGCGCACGACCGGCAAGGCGATGGCGCAGGCCGGCCACGCGGCGCTCGAGTGCGCGCAGGAGCTCGGCGCGAGCGCACCCGAGGCGTTCTCGGCGTGGCGCGCCGTCGGGTGCCCGGGCGAGGTGCGCAGCGCCGCCGACGCGGACTGGTCGCGGGTCCGCGCGCACGCGCTCGACGGGGCCGGCGTCGTCGTCTCCGACGCCGGGCTCACGCAGGTGGCGCCCGGGACGGAGACCGTCGCGGCCTTTCCGCCGAGCGCACAGCCGCCGCCGCAGCTCCAGGGTCTGGACGTCGTGCCGTGAGCGCGGCACCCGCGGCCTCCGACGGCACGATGCGCAGCGTGCTCGCCGCGCTCGCGGCGAACACGGCGATCGCCACCGCCAAGGGGATCGCTGCCGGGATCACCGGCTCCTCCGCGCTGGTCGCCGAGACGCTGCACACGATCGCCGACGCCGGCAACGAGGTGTTCCTGTTCATCGCCGTGCGCCGCTCGGAGCGCCCGGCCGATCCGACGCACCCCCTGGGCTACGCCCCCGAGCGCTACTACTGGGCGCTGCTGGCCGCGCTGGGCATGTTCGTGATCGGCGGCGCGGTCTCGATCTGGGAGGGCGTCCACGCGCTCATCGATCCGCCCGAGATCGTCTCGTTCTGGATCGGCGCCGGCGTGCTGATCATCGCGATCCTGCTCGACGGGACGAGCCGGATCATCGCCCAGCACACCCTGCGCGAGCAGGCCAGGCGGCGGCAGACGACCGTGCGCGACCTCCTTCGCGACAGCCCCGACCCGACGGTGACGACCGTCTACCTCGAGGACACGATCGACGTGCTCGGCGCCACGCTGGCGCTGCTCGCGCTGATCCTGCACCAGCTGACCGGCTCCGATCTGCCGGACGCGCTCGCCACGCTCGCGATCGGCTCCCTGCTGACGTTCGTGGCGGTCCGCCTCGCCAGCCGCAACCGCCGGCTGCTGTCCAACCAGGCGCTGCCCGACGACGCGCTCGAGCGGCTGCGCGAGCGCGTGGCGGCGCAGCCGGGGGTCGCGGACGTGCGGCGGCTCGAAGCGGTCTACCTCGGCCCGACCGACGTGCTCGTGGCGGCTGAGGTGCTGGTGCTCGACGGGATGAGCGCGCACGAGCTCGCCGCGGCGCTCGACCGCGCCGCCGACCGTATGCGCGCGGACGTTCCCGCGCTCACGCGCATCTACCTCACGCCGGTGGCCGATCCCGAGCCGCCTGCGTAGCGGCCGCGCTCAGCCGGCGTCGTGCGCGGTCAGCTTGAACGGGCCGCTGCCCGAGCGGCGGATGACCTCGACCGTCACCGTCTCCGCGCGGCTCGTCGTGCGGCAGGCAGCGCGCAGGGCGATGCGGTCCTGGCTGCCCGTCGCTGATGTGTGGGCGAAGGTGGCCCCGCCCGAGCGCAGCCGCAGGTCGAACTGCGCGCCCTTCGGGCCCGAGAGCTTGACGCGCAGCGCGCCGTCGAGGGCCACCTTGAACCTGAAGCGCCTCGTCGTGGCCCCGCCGCTGCCGACGTCGCCGGAGAAGCGATGCGTGACAGGGCCGGCCCAGGGGTCGACGACGTCCGCGCGCGCGGCGGCGAGCGACGCGGCGTTCGGCTTGAGCAGCGACGTGTAGTCCCATTGGACGTCCGGATACTTGAGGTGCGCGTACGTCTCGGCCCAGCCCTCCCCCGGGTTGCCCGCGTAGTGGCTGCCCTCGTCGCCGGGGAAGAGCTTGCCGTTGAGGGTGCGCGAGCAGACGCGCTCGTAGGAAGCCCAGCGCTTGGGGCCGAAGTCGAGCGCGGAGAACGGGGCGTTGGAGCGGTAGGCGGCGATGTGGTGCCCGTACTCGTGGGCGATCACGAACGACGTCGTCACCCCGCCGGACTGCTCCTGCGCGTCTCCCGGGATGATCATCCGCCGCGTGCCGGCGACGTAGCACGCCAGCACGTCCTGACCAGGGGCCCCGCAGTCGGAGGCGACCTCGGAGGTCGGGACGATGCGGACGCGCAGCTTGGCGAGCTCCGCGCCGTGGGTCAGCGTGCCGAGGAACGTCGCGTAGGTCTGGGCCACGGAGGTGTCGCCACCGAGCGCGCTCGAGACGGTGATCGGGATCATCGTGCCGTCGCCGGCGTCGTAGCTGCGGGTCGTACCGGATTGCGCGGCTTCAGCGGGCGCGTGCTCGAGCACCCGGTCGGGGAAGCTCGTGGAGGTCGGCGCCTGATCCTGGAGGGCGACGAGGCGGGGCTTGGAGCGGGCCTCGGCGCCGGCGGGCAGGGCGAGCAGGGTGAGGGCGGCCAGCGCGAAGGCGAAGCGCGTCATGACGGTCAGCGTCGTCATCGAGTTCAAGAGCAGGGTAAGGGTCCCCGCTATCCGTTGAGCGTCGCGTCCAGCCAGGCGCGCGCCGGCATCACGTGCGCGGGGTCGATGTGGTGCGCGGCGTCGGACTCGTGGTACTCGACGTCCATCCCGCCGGCCTCGAGGCGCTCGTGTGCCGCGCGCGCGAAGCCGACGTCCATCACCGGGTCGTTGCGGCCGTGCGCGATGAACACTCGCGTGCCGGCCTGCGCGCGGTCGTTGACGTCAGGTGTCCAGCCCTCGACGGTCGGGACGAAGCCGGAGAACGCGAGGATCCCCGCGGGGTCCGGCCGGTCCGGCCCGAGACCGAGCGCGTAGCTCATCACCGAGCCCATCGAGAAGCCGCCGAGCACCGTCTGCGCCGGCACGACGCCCGTCCGCTCCCAGAGCTCGTCGTGGAAGGCGCCGAGCGCCTCGTAGGCGCGGAAGAACGTGTCGGGATCGGGGTAGCCGACGCGCGGGACGACGTACCAGTGGCGCCCGGGCCAGCCCGGGATCCGCAGCGGGCCGCCAGGGGTGGCGACGTGCAGCCGCCGCTCCGGGTCGAGCACGTCCGCGAGCCCCAGCAGGTCGTGCTCGTCGGCACCGCGGCCGTGGTGCAGGACGAGCAGTCCCTCGGGCTCGCCGGCGGCGGCCCGTTCGCGGTACTCGAGCGCGCTGGTCATGGCGTGGACTCTAGCGCCTGTTGTTGCACGTGCAATTACTGCCCGGCCGTGCTCCTAGGTGATCGTGACCCCGCCGTCGACCGCGAGCGTCTGGCCCGTCGTGTAGCCGCCGGCGTCGGAGGCCAGGAACAGCAGCGCAGCCGCGAGCTCGCGCGGGTCGCCGGCGCGGCCCACCGCGGCGCGCGCGAGCGTCGTCGCGAGGTAGCCCTCGGGGTACTGATCGGTCATCTCGGACTCGAAGAAGCCCGGGGCGAGGGCGTTCACGCGGATGCCCTTGCGACCCGTCCACTGCTGCGCGAGGTCGCGGGTGAGCCCGATCAATCCGGCCTTCGAGGCGCTGTAGGCGGCCTGCGGCAGCCCGGCGGTCGTGAGGCCGAGGACGCTCGAGATGTTCACGATCGACGAGCCGCGCTGCATCACGGCGCCGCATGCCTGCGCCATCCAGAAGCAGCCGTTGAGGTTGACGTCGATCACGCGGCGGAAGTCCTCCGGCGCCTCCCGGGACGCCGGCACGGCGGTGCCGAGCCCGGCGTTGTTGACGAGGACGTCGACGCGGCCGAGCTGCTCCATCGCGGCGGCGACGACGGCGCGGCAGTCCTCCGGCGAGGCGACGTCCGCGCGCACGGTCACCGCACGGCGGCCGGCGGCCTCGACCAGGCGGGCGGTGTCGGCGAGGCGGTCCTCGCGGCGGGCGGCGAGGACGAGGTCGGCGCCTGCCTCGGCGAGCGCCTGCGCGAAGGCGACCCCGAGCCCGGAGGAGGCGCCGGTGACGACGGCGACGCGGCCGTCGAGGCGGAAGAGATCAAGGATGGACACGCTGCGCAGCGTACGTGAGCGCCCGACCTGGGTACGCATACGCGTAGCGGTCTCGACGAGGAGAGAGAGCAGATGGGACGCAACCTGGCGACGAACATCATCGACGCCGCGCAGCGCTACGGCGATCGGCCGGCGATCAAGCTCGACGACTTCGTCCTCAACTGGGAGCAGCTCGAGAACGCGAGCGCGCGTGCCGCGGCGCTCCTCGCCGAGGAAGGCATGAAGCCCGGTGATCGCGTCGGCCTGATGCTGCCCAACGTCCCGCAGTTCCCGATCCTCTACTACGGCATCCTGCGCGCGGGCGGCATCGTCGTCCCGATGAACGTGCTGCTCAAGGAGCGCGAGGTCGCCTACTACCTCGAGGACTCCGGCGCGAAGCTGCTGCTCGGCTGGGAGGGCATGTTCGACGCCGCCGAGAACGGCGCCGGGAAGGCCGGCGCGAAAGCCCTGAAGGTCGACTTCGAGGGCTTCGTGCAGCGCCTCATGGGCACCGACCCGCGCGAGGAGATCGCCGATCGCGAAGGGTCCGACACGGCGGTCCTGCTCTACACCTCCGGCACGACCGGCTCCCCGAAGGGCGCGGAGCTCACGCACGACAACCTCCGCTCGAACGCGGAGACCTCGGCGGGGCTCTACGACGGTGGCCCCGAGGACGTGATGCTCGGCGCCCTGCCGCTGTTCCACGCCTTCGGCCAGACCTGCGCGATGAACGTCGCCGTGGTCACGGGCGCCTGCCTGTCGCTGATCCCGCGCTTCGATCCCGAGAAGGCGCTCGAGATCTTCGAGCGCGACGGCGTCACGATCTTCCTCGGCGTGCCGACGATGTACGGCGCGATGCTGCACGCGCCGGACCGCGACGACCACGACACGTCGTCCCTGCGCGTGTGCGTGAGCGGTGGCTCGGCGATGCCGGTGGAGCTGCTGAAGGGCTTCGAGGACGCCTTCGGCTGCGCGATCCTCGAGGGCTACGGGTTGTCGGAGACCTCCCCCACCGCCTCCTTCAACCAGCTCGACCGCGAGCGCAAGCCGGGCTCGATCGGCACCCCGGTCCCGGGCGTCGAGATGAAGCTCGTCGACGAGGACGGCCACGAGGTGCCCGACGGCGAGGTCGGCGAGATCGTCATCAAGGGCCCCAACGTGATGAAGGGCTACTGGAACAAGGCGGATGCGACCCGGGAGGCGATCGTCGACGGCTGGTTTCACTCGGGCGACCTCGCCAAGCGCGACGAGGACGGCTACTACTTCATCGTCGACCGCAAGAAGGAGCTGATCGTCCGCGGCGGCTACAACGTCTACCCGCGTGAGATCGAGGAGGTCCTCTACGAGCACCCCGCGGTCCGCGAGGCGGCGGTGATCGGCATCCCCGACGACACGATGGGCGAGGAGGTCGGCGCCGCGATCGCGCTCAAGGAGGGCGAGGAGGCCTCCGAGGAGGACATCAAGGCGTTCGTCAAGGAGCAGGTCGCGGGCTACAAGTACCCGCGCAGGGTCTGGTTCGTCGACGAGCTGCCCAAGGGCCCGACCGGCAAGATCCTCAAGCGCGAGATCGAGGCGCCCGCGCAGGTCGGCGGCGACTGAGCCGGATGGCCGGCCGCCCGCTCTGGCGCCAGGCGTTCGACGCCGCCGAGCGGGCGCTCGGCGGCCCGGCCGAGGCGGCCGTCCGCTCGGAGCTCTTCAACGACGCGCTGGCGACCACGCTGCGCGGCCAGCAGCGCGCGCGGCACGAGATCGAGCGCCGCACGCGCCGCGTCCTGCACCTGGTCAACGTGCCGACCGCGACGGACGTGCGGCTCCTCTCCCAGCAGGTGGCGTCGCTGCAGCGCGAGGTTCGCCGGCTGCGGCGCGAGCAGGAGGGCGACGGGTGATGACGCCGGCGTCGCTCGCGCGCCGGGCGCGCGGCGCGCTGCGCTACGCGGGCGGCCGCGGCGCGCCGGAGGTCGGCTCGACGCCGCGCGAGCGCGTGTGGTCGCGCGACACCGCGCGCCTGTGGCGCTACCGCAACGACGCGGTCGAGATCCGGCCGCCGGTGCTGATCGTCCACAGCCTCGTCTCGCGCTCCTACGTGCTCGACCTCTACCCCGGCAACAGCGCGATCGCGTTCATGCTCAACGCGGGCCTCGACGTCTTCCTGCTCGACTGGGGCGTGCCGGACGAGGCCGACGCCGGCAACACGCTCGAGCACTACGTCGACGAGGGCATCCCCGAGGCGCTCGCGGCCGCCTGCGAGGAGGCCGGCACCGAGGAGGTGACAGTCCTCGGCTACTGCTTCGGCGGCGTGCTCAGCCTGATCTCCGCCGCCCGCCATCCCGAGCTGCCGATCCGCAACCTCGCGCTGATGGCCACGCCCGTGGACTTCTCGAAGATGGAGACGATCACCGCGCTCGTCCGCGAGGGGCGCCTGGACCGCGACGACGTCGTCGAGCCGACGGGCAACGTGGCGCCCGACGTGATCGAGAACGGGTTCCGGCTGCTCAAGCCGACCGCCGAGGTCGCGCAGTACGCGAACCTGTGGGAGAACCTCTGGAACGACGAGTTCATGGAGGGCTACCAGGCGATGGGGCAATGGGCGCGCGACCACATCCCGTTCCCGGGCGCCGCGTTCCGCCAGACCACCGAGGA
>JAXDHR010000099.1:0-18870 GCA_034664425.1 Solirubrobacteraceae bacterium | reverse complement strand
GACGGCGCCGGCGGCGCGGAGGCCGCCCGCGCGCTCGGGATGCGCCGGCTGGCGGACCGCCTCGAGGGCTTCAGCGGGGGTTGACGCTGCCCGTGCCGCGCGCGGCACGCTCGAGCAGGTCGCTGGCTAGGTCGCCGTTCCAGGTCACGCCGGACAGCTCGGCCTCGGGCGCGGCATCGCCGAGCCGGGTGAGCGCCCGCGCGGTGCCCGTCTCCGGCGTGTCGGGAAGCAGCAGCAGCAGCTCGTAGGCCGACCAGCGCACGATCGCATCGGCGCCGCGCAGCACTGCGGCGAAGCGCTCCGCGGTCGCGTCGGGCACCGGAGTGCGGGCAAGCACGACGGCGAACGGGTGCCCGTAGCGCACGGCGGTCGCCACGAGGCGGTCGAGCATCCAGCGACCGAGCCGCGGCTCGATCGGACCGGTGACGGCGTGGTCGTCCATCCCAGCCCTTAACGGCGCGCGGGACGCCGGGCCTGAGTCCCGCGCCTAGGGCGCGCGCAGGACCAGCAGCGCGAGATCGTCGGCGCGGTGGCCCTGCGACCAGTCCAGCGACGCCTCCTCGAGGCCGTCGGCGATTCCTTGCGCGTCCTGACCGGCGAGGCCGGCGAGGAGCTGCTTGACGCGCGCGTCGCCGAGGATGCCGCGCTCGCGGCGCGCTTCGGTGAGCCCGTCGGTGTAGAGCACGATCGCGTCGCCCTGCTCCAAGGAGACCGTGCGCTCGCTGAAGACCGGGTCCTCGACGACGCCGAGCAGCGTGCCCGGGCAGTCGACGGACTCGACCGCGCCGTCGCGGCGCAGGATCAGCGCCGGCGGGTGCCCGCCGCTGGCAATCTGCAGCTGGATGCCGTCGGGCCGCCGCTCGACGCGCGCGAGCAGCAGCGTCGAGAAGCGCGGATCATCGTCGTCGCGATCCTGCAGCGTCGCGCCGTTGACCAGCCGCAGCGCCTCCACCGGCCCGGCGCCGTGGGTCGCGGCGAGCCGCACGGCGTGACGGACGACGCTCGTGCGCGCGGCGGCGCGCGCGTCCTTGCCCTCGACGTCGCCGATCGCCGCCACGTGGGCGCCGCCGCCGACCGGGAAGAGGTCGTAGAAGTCGCCGCCCACCACCGCGCTTCCAGGTGCGTAGGCGGCGGCGGCGTCGAGCCCCTCGACCGCCGGCAGACTCGCGGGCAGCAGGCTCTCCTGCAGCACGCGCGCGACCGTGTCGCGCTCGAGGTAGGCGCGCCGGCTCGCCGCCAGCTCCCGCTGCGCGGTGTCGTGCAGGCGGGCGTTCTCGATCGCCAGCGCGGCGAGCGCCGCGACCCCGACGACGACCCGCTCCGCCTCGGCGTCGAAGACGCCGACCGCGCTGTGGCCGAAGAAGAGGCCGCCGAGCACCTCCCCGTCGCGTGCCTTGACGGGCACGGCGAGGTAGGAGCGGACCGGCAGGTGACCCTCGGGCATCCCGTGGCGCGGCGCGTTGCGCCCGTAGCGGGGATCCCGCGTGATGTCGTCGGAGCGGACCACGCCCTCGCCGGCGAACGTCGGCGCGAACACGTCGGTGTTGCGCGGCATCGGGAAGCGCGAGAACGCCTCGCGCGGCACGCCCGACAGGGTGTAGAGCATGTAGGAGCCGCCCGCGTCGTCGAGCACGTTGTAGAAGAACGCACCGAACTGGGCGGCGACGATCTCGGTCGCCTCGTCGGTGACGTACTGGACGACGTCCTCGAGCTCCCGCTGGGCCATCAACGCGCCCGCGATCCGGTAGAGATGCTCGACCGCGCGGGCGTCGGCGCGCAGCCGCTGGTGGACGCCCGCCGACTCGCGCTCGGCGCGGCGGCGGGCGAGCGCGCGCCCGAGCCGCGCGGCCGCGAGCCGCAGCGCGAAGCGCTCCTCCTCGCCGGCGAGGCCGCCGGGCACCGCGATCTCGAGCCGGCCGACCTCCGCGCGCGCGTCGTGCAGCGGGAGCTCGACCCGCGGTCCTCGCGACCAGGCGGGGTCCCCCTCCGGCGTGCCGACGCGCTCCCCGCTCGTCAGCACGACCGCGGCCGCGACGGCGCCGAATGCCTGTTGGAGGGCGCCGACGGCGCGCGCGAGCAGCTCGTCGGCCGGCAGCGCGTCGAGCGCGGGATCGACCACCGGCCACAGGCGTGCGAGCAGGTCCGCCCGCCGTAGGTGCTCGCGGCCGCTCACGATCGCCGAAGGCTACTTCCCGACCGCGGCCGCTCAGGGGGTGAATCGGACAGTGATCACGTCGCCGTCGCGCATCGAATAGTCGCGACCCTCGAGGCGCAGCGTGCCGCGCTCGCGGGCCCGGGCGTAGCCGCCCGCGTCGACCAGTGCGTCCCACGCGATCACCTCGGCCCGGACGAAGCCCTTCTGGATGTCCGAGTGGATCGCGCCGGCGGCGTGCCACGCGGTCGATCCGCGGCGCAGGTGCCAGGACTGCGCCGGCTTCGCCTCGCCGGCGGTGAAGAACGTGATCAGGTCGAGCAGTCCGAAGGCGGCGCGCACGACCCGTCCGAGGCCCGACTCGCCCACGCCCAGCTCCTCGCGCATCGTCGCCGCCTCGTCGGCGTCGAGCTCGGACAGCTCGGCCTCGATCCGCGACGACACCGCGACGGCCATGGCACCCTCGGCGGCCGCGTGCTCGGCGACCACGGCGGGGATCTCGTCGCCGGGTGGATCTGACTCGCTCACGTTGGCGACGTAGAGGACGGGCTTGCCGGTCAGCGGTCCGAGGTTGCGCAGCGCGTCCGGCGCGTCGTCGGGGACGGGAACCGTCCGCGCGGGCCGTCCGGCCTGCAGCGCCTCGATCACCTGGCGCAGCCACGCCTCCTCGGCGACTGCCGCCCGGTCGCCGCCGCGCGCCTCGCGGACGACGCGGGCGTGCCGGCGCTCCGCCTGCTCCAGATCCGCGTAGATCAGCTCCGTCTCGATCGTCTCCATGTCCGCCGCCGGGTCGACCCGGCCCTCGGGATGGATGACGCTGGGGTCGTGGTGGACGCGCACCACATGCAACAACGCGTCCGTCTCGCGGATGTTGGCCAGGAACTTGTTGCCGAGCCCCTCGCCCTTGTGGGCGCCCGCGACGAGGCCCGCGATGTCGTGGAACTCGATCGTGTCGAGCACGACGTTCGAGGCGCCGACGGTCTCGGCGACCGCGTCGAGGCGCTCGTCGGGCACGCCGACCACGGCGACGTTCGGCTCGATCGTCGTGAACGGGTAGTTGGCCGCCTCCGCCCCCGCCCTGGAGAGCGCGTTGAACAGCGAGGACTTGCCGGCGTTCGGGAGGCCGACGATCCCGACCTTCATCGGCATGCGAGGCTCCCGAGGACGGTGCCGAGCGCCGCGCCCGCCGCGACGTCCGACGGGTAGTGGACGCCCAGGTACAGACGCGAGGTCGCCATCGCGGTCGCCGCGGCGTACAGCGGCGCGGCCGGCAGCAGCGACCCGTAGGCGCGCGCGGCGGCGAACGACGAGGTCGCGTGCGAGGACGGGAACGAGAGCCCGGTCGGCGTGGCCATCAGCTGCGGCAGGTCCTCGACGACCGGGCGCACGCGGCCGATCGCCAGCTTGATCGAGGTCGAGATCGCGTAGGCACCCCCCACCGTCGCGGTGGCGCGTACCCAGCGCCGGCGCCGCCGGCGATCGAGGACCGCTCCGCCGATCCCGAGCGCGAGCCACAGCGCGCCGTGCTCGCCCAGGCGCGAGTAGCGCCGGATCCAGCGCGTGCGGCCCGTCGAGCGGGCCAGCGAGCGGATGGCGCGGTAGAGGGCGAGATCGGCGGCGTTGGCGCTGCGTCGCAGCGCGTGCACGTTCACGCGGGGGCGAGCCCTAGAAGCCGACGCGGTGCTCGCCGGACTCGACGCGCAGGTAGGCGACCTCGTCGAGGTCGACGAGCACGGCGCCGTCGGTCGCCTCGACCTCGAGCCAGTCGTCGCGACCGGCCTGCAGCGCGGACCGCAGCTGGCCGAGGACATCGTCTGAGACGCGCAAGGAGAGCACCTGCGCACCGGACTTGAAGCCGATCGCCACGCGGCGCGCGGAGACGGGGGGACGGGTCGGATCGGTCATGTGTGAACCACCGCAGGCTGGACGATCTCGGTCAGGACACCGCCGGAGGCGGCGGGATGCAGGAAGGCGACCCGCGAGTCGCGGATCCCCGTGCGCGGGGCCTCGTCGATCAGCCGCACGCCCTGCTCGCGCAGGGTGGCGAGCGTCGCCGCGATGTCCTCGACGGCGTAGGCGACGTGGTGCAGCCCAGGGCCCCGCTTGGCCAGGAAGCGACCGACGGGCGTCTCGTCGGAGAGCGGCTTGAGCAGCTCCACGTGCCCGTCGCCGACGTCGAGCAGCACCGCCTCGACGCCCTGCTCGCGCACCGTCTCCCGGTGGACGAGGGGCATCCCGTAGGTCTGCTCGTGCAGCGCGATGGCCCCCTCGAGGTCCGAGACGGCCACGCCGATGTGGTCGATCCGGCCGAACACGTCGGCGAGTGTATCTTCACCGTGCATGCGGATCGCGCTCGCCGCCAACCGTGCGTCGGGCGGCGGCCTCGATCCCGAGCCGTTGATCGCCGCCATGCGCGACGCCGGCGCGGAGGTCTCCGCCGGCGGCTGCGGGGCGGCGGACCTCGAGGCGCTCGCGGCGTCCGGGCCGGATCGGATCGCGGTCGCGGGCGGGGACGGGACGATCGGCCCGGCCGCCGCCATGGCCGGTCGGATCGGCGTCCCGCTCGCGGTCATCCCCACGGGAACGGCCAACGACTTCGCGCGCGTGCATGGTCTGCCCGGCGACCCGGTCGAGGCCGCACGGCTGGCGGCGTCCGGCACGCGCATGGAGGCGCTCGAGCTGGGGCGTCTCGCCGACGGGTACCCGTTCGTCAACGTCGCGAGCGGCGGCCTCGCGCCGGTCGCCGCGCGCGGCGCCCAGCCGCTCAAGCCGTTCCTCGGCCCGCTCGCCTACGCCGTCGGCGCGCTGCACGCGGCGCTGTCGCAGCACGCACTGCCGGTGACGGTGCGCGTCGACGGCCGGCCGGCGTTCGACGGCGGCTGCTGGCAGGTGATCGTCGCCGTGACGGGGGCCTTCGGCGGCGGCTCGGGCGTCGAGGAGGCCGACCCGAGCGACGGCCGGCTCGACGTGGTGGTGATCCCGGCCGGCTCGCGGATCGCGCTGGCGCGCCGCGCCTGGGGACTGCGCACGCGGACGATCGCCCAGCAGCGTCGGGTCGGCCACCACCGCGGCGAGGTCGTCGCGGTCACCCTGCCGCCTGGGACCGAGCTCAATGTGGACGGCGAGCTCCGTGCCGGCGGCCTCGAGCGCGTGACCGTGTCGCGCGCGGCGTTCGAGCTCGTCGTGGGGTAGCCGACGAGCGTCTACGGCGCTGCGTACTCCCGCGTCTCGACGCGCTCCACCCGGCCGCCGATCTCGACCGTGCCGTCCGGGCCCGGGCGGACGTCGATCCGCGAGCCGACGCCCTGGCGCAGGGTCAGCGGGCGTGCGAGCGCGGCGCCGAGGCGCAGCGCGGCCGCGCCCGTCGCCTCGTCCTCGGCGATCCCCATCGCGACCGGGAAGACCCGCGTGCGGATCCGGCCCTGCGCCTCGTCCTCCCATGCCCACACCTGCAGGTGGCCGGCGCGCGCGCCCGGATGCGCGTCGACCGCCGCGGGGGAGTCGAGTCGCTCGCGGTCGAACTCCGGAGCCAGCTCCGGATCGGCGCGGATCCAGGTCCGATCGCCCTCTCGCCACGTCGGGATCTCCCCCGCCGGCGGGCGCAGGACGTCGACGCCCAGCAGCCACGCGGCGCCCACGAGCGGGTGCCCGGCGAGCGGTAGCTCGACCGCCGGGGTGAAGATGCGCAGCTCCCCGCGCGCCGCGCCGGAGACGAAGACCGTCTCGGAGAAGCCGAGATCGGCCGCGACGGCCTGGAGCGCCTCGTCCTCGAGCCCGTGACCCTGGCCGAAGACACCGAGCAGGTTGCCGCCACCTCCGTCGTCGCCGACGAAGACGCGCAGCACCTCGAGCACGGGCGATGCGGTGCTCAGCCGGCCGCCTCCGGCCGCTTGGCCGCGACGACGCGCAGGCCCATGCCCGGCGAGCGGTGGAAGCGAGGGACGCCCTCCATGATGCGGTCGATGTCGTCGCGCTCGAGGACCTCGTTGCGCAGCAGCGCGGATGCGAGCTGATCGAGCTTCTCGCGGTAATCGGTGATCAGCCGGATGCAGTTGCGCATCGCCTCGTCGGTGAGGTGCTGCTGCTCGTCGTCGCGCAGCTGGCGCGTGCGGTCCGAGACCGCCCCGCCCTCGGCGGAGACCTTGCGCGAGACGATCGAGGTGCCCATCGCGTACTCGTGCACCATGGCGCGCGAGATCTCCGCGACGCGCGCGAGGTCGTCCGAGGCGCCGGTGGTGATCGCGCCGAAGACGATCTCCTCGGCGACGCGCCCGCCGAGCAGCATCGTCATGTAGTCGATGAGCTCCTCGCGTGTCTTCAGGTAGCGATCCTCCTCGGGCAGGTTGAGCGTGTAACCCAGGGCGCTCCCGCGCGGCACGATCGAGATCTTGTGGGCGCGGTCGACGCTCGGGAGCAGCTCTCCGCAGAGCGCGTGTCCGGCCTCGTGGAACGCGACGACGCGGCGTTCGTGGTCGTTCAGGCGCCGGCGCGACTGCATGCCGGCGACGACGCGCTCGAGCGCGCCCTCGACATCGGCCTTGGTGATCGCGTCGCGGCGCGCACGGACCGCGAAGATCGCCGCCTCGTTGGCGAGGTTGGCGAGGTCGGCCCCCGTCAGCCCCGAGGTCTGGCGGGCGACGAGCCCGAGGTCGACGTCCGGCCCGAGCGGCTTGGAGCGCGTGTGGACCTTCAGGATCGCCTCACGGCCGGCGACGTCGGGCGGCGTCACGAACACCTGGCGGTCGAAGCGACCGGGGCGCAGCAGTGCGGGATCGAGCTTCTCCAGCAGGTTCGAGGCGGCGAGCACGACCAGGTCCCCCGTCGTGCTGAAGCCGTCCATCTCGACGAGCAGCTGGTTGAGCGTCTGCTCGCGCTCGGAGTTGTTGTCGGAGCCGCGCTGGCCGCCGACGGCGTCGATCTCGTCGATGAAGATGACCGCCGGGCGGTGCTTGCGCGCCTCGGCGAACAGGCGCCGGATGCGCGCGGCGCCAAGGCCCGCGAACATCTCCACGAACGCGGCGGCCGACTGCGAGAAGAACTCCGCGCCGGACTCGTGGGCGACCGCCTTCGCCAGCAGCGTCTTGCCGGTGCCGGGCGGACCGTGCAGCAGGATCCCCTTCGGGACCGTCGCGCCGAGCTTGTGGAAGCGCGCGGGCTCGCGCAGGAACTCGACCACCTCGCGCAGCTCGGCCTTGGCCTCGTCGGCGCCGGCGACGTCGTCCCACGCCACCGAGGTCTCGGATTCCGCCGCGATCTGCTGCGGCTTGGTCCGCGGCATCAGCTTGATCGTGCGCCACAGGAAGAACACGATCAGCGCCATGAAGAGGATCGGCGCCCACATCTGGACGTTGTCCTCGATCGTGTACCAGGCCAGTCCCATCACCGTCATGGGTCGGAGTATGCCCCCATTCGAGGGGGCGCGACTAGGGTCAGGACCCCATTTGCCGGTCGCTCGGCTCGACCCGGAGGATCTCCCGCAAGGCGGCCCGTCCGACCTCGAGCTGGCGCTCGTCGGGCTCGCGCGTCCCGACCACGCGCTGGATCTCGAAGCCCGGGCGGCGCAGCGCACGCGAGGCCCGGCTGCCGGCGTGGCGCTCCGACCACGCGAAGACCTCCACCGCGACCGCGGTCGAGGCGACCGCGACCGCGCCGCCCGCCAGAGCGTTCGGCCGCTCGAGCGCCCGCTTGAGCACGAGCGCGCCGGCGACGTTGGAGACGAGCATCGGCGCGACCAGGTGCGACCCGCAGCGGTCGTGCTCCTTCGCCGCGTCGGCCGCGTCACGGTCGTCGGGGGCCTCGTAGGCGGCGATCGCCTTGTGCTCGACGCCGTGGTAGGCGGCGAGCTCGCCGCCGCGGAGCGCGAACATCGCCGGGGCGAGCGAGAGCACCGCCCCGGCCGCCTCCCCGCCTGCGCCGCCGAAGCGCCGGCGCACCAGCGCGCCGGTCAGCGAGGCCGCCGCGGCCGCGCCGATCACGCCGGCGCTCTCGAACGGCAGCTTGGCCTCGGGCAGCGCGCGCTTGACCAGCGGGATGATCGCGAACGCCTCGCCGAGCCGGGCGACCCCGCGCACGCCGGGGATGCCGTCGGCCGCCCGCACGCGCGGCTTGCGTCCCGAGCCGACGCGAATCGCGCCGTCGGGCGCGCGCACCGCGGCGGCCCAGTGCGTGGGACCGTGGACGAGCAGGCCGTTGCGCAGCGCCATGCCGCCGAGTCGGAGCTTGCCTGGGGCGGTCGGACTCAAGAGAGCATCCTCTCGGGCAGATCATGGAAGAAGCCGGCCGCGAAGGCGAGGTCGCGCACGTCGATGCGCTCGTTCGCCGAGTGGATCAGCGGCCATGTCTCGTACAGCGACTGGTGGCGCTGCGGGAAGAACCCGTAGGCCACGCAGTCGGGGAAGGCATCGCGGAAGGTGCGCGAGTCGGTGAACGCCGGCAGGACGACGGGGACGACCTCGGCGCCGGGCACCTGCTCGGCGACCCACGCCGTGATCGCCTCGGCGAGCGGCGACTCGAACGGCGAGGCGTTGCCGGTCACCTGATCCGTGAACTCGACCTCGAGGCCGTCGTCGGCGAGCACCTCACGGATCCGGCGCATCGCGGGCTCGCCGCCCATCCCCGGCGGAACGCGCGCGTCGACGAGCAGCACGGCACGTGCCGGGATCACGTTGATCTTGGGCGAGCCGGAGATCACGGTCGGCACCGCGGTGACGCGCAGCGTCGGCTCGACCATGGTGGCCAGCCGCGGCTCGATCGCGGTGACGGCGGCGATCGCGGCCGCCGGGTCGTCCGGATCCTCGCCGAGCGCCTCGAGCAGCCGTCGCGGCGCCTCGGTGACGTCGTAGCGCGTGCGCCGGGTCGCGAGCGCCTGCAGCACCGGCGCGAGCTTGACCAGCGCGTTGTCGCCGAAGCCCGGCACCGAGGCGTGGCCCGCGACGCCGCGCGCGGTCACGCGGAAGCGGAACGTGCCCTTCTCGGCGCAGCAGAGCCCGAACAGGCGGCGCTCCCCGTAGGGCATGACCTGGCCGCCGCCCTCGTTGAGCAGGAAGTCGACCTTGGCCAGGTCCGGGCGCTCGCGGCACAGCCAGACCGCCCCCTCGGCGCCGCCGACCTCCTCGTCGACGACGGAGAGCAGCCGCACCTCGCCGCGCGCCGGGCGCGCCTCGCTGCGCGCGAGCGTCGCCAGCGCCACCGCCTCGGCGGCGGTCTGGGACTTCATGTCGAGCGCGCCGCGCCCCCACAGGAAGCCGTCGTGGACCTCGCCGCCCCACGGGTCGTGCTCCCAGTCGCCGGCGTCGGCCAGCACGGTGTCGACGTGCGAGAGGTAGCCGAGCACGGGCCCGTCCGCTTCGCCGCGCAGGCGCGCCACCAGGTTGGGGCGCTCCGGGCTCGCGCCGTCGAGCTCGACCTCGAGACCGGCGTCGCGCAGGTAGCCGGCCAGCCACTCCTGGCAGGCGCGCTCGTTCCCGGGCGGGTTGACCGTGTCGAAGCGGATCAGCTGCGCGAGCACCTCCGCGGTCTCCCGCCCCAGCGCATCGGGGTCTGGCATGCGCCGAGATCCTATCTGCGCGCCCCGCGATACTGGATCCATGGACCAGCTCTTCGACACGCCGGAGGAGCCGCCGCGCGCGCAGTCCGCACCGGCGCCGGCGGACGGGCCGCTCGCCGCCCGCATGCGCCCGCACGCGCTCGAGGAGTACGTCGGGCAGGGCCACCTGCTCGGCGAGGGCTCGGCGCTGCGGACCTCGCTCGAGTCCGGACGGCCGCATTCGATGGTGCTCTACGGCCCGCCGGGCACCGGTAAGACGACGCTTGCGCGGCTGGCCGCCGACCGCGCCGACGCCGCGTTCGAGGAGCTTTCGGCTGTCCAGGCCGGTCGCGCCGAGGTGCGCGAGGTGATCGCTCGCGCGCGCGAGCGCCGGCGCATCCAGCAGCGCGGCACGATCTTCTTCCTCGACGAGATCCACCGCTTCAACAAGGCCCAGCAGGATGCGCTGCTGCCCGCAGTCGAGGAGGGCCTGCTGACCCTGATCGGGGCGACGACGGAGAACCCGTACTTCGAGGTCAACTCGGCGCTGCTCTCGCGCACGCAGGTCTACGAGCTGCAGGCGCTGACCGACGAGGACGTCCAGACGCTGCTGCGGCGGGCGATCGAACGCGACGAGATCCCGCGCGTCGAGGTGCCCGACGCGGTGATCGAGTTCCTCGCCTCGCGCTCGGGCGGCGACGCGCGCTCGGCGCTCAACGCGCTCGAGCTCGCCGCGACGACGGCGAGCGGCGACGCCATCACGCTGGCCGAGGCCGAGGACGCGATGCAGCGCAAGGCGGTCCTCTACGACAAGGGCGGCGACCAGCACTACGACTACATCTCGGCGTGGATCAAGTCGACCCGCGGCTCGGATCCCGACGCCTCGCTGTACTACCTCGCGGCGATGCTCGAGGGTGGCGAGGACGCGCGCTTCATCGCTCGCCGGATGGTCATCCTCGCCTCCGAGGACGTCGGCAACGCCGACCCGCAGGCGCTGCTCGTCGCCGTCGCCGCCGCGCATGCCGTCGAGCACGTCGGGATGCCCGAGTGCGTCCACGCGCTCGCACAGGCGGCCGTCTACTTGTCGCTGGCGCCGAAGTCGAACGCGGCGTATGCGGCGATCGCCGCAGCCCGCGCCCACATCCGCGAGCACGGCGCCGCGCCCCCGCCGGCCGCGCTGCGCTCGGCCGCGTACCCGGGTGCGGCGAAGCTCGGGCGCGGCGTGGGCTACGACTATCCGCACGACCACCCGGGCCACGTGAACGACCAGCGCCACCTGCCCGAGGGCCTGGAGGACCTGCGGTTCTACCGGCCCGACGACAGCGAGCCAGAGCTCGCCGAGCGTCTCGAGGCGCTGCGCCGCGCCCGGGAGCGCGGCTGAGTGGCGGTCGAGCGCGAGCCGCTGCGGGTCGTCTCCCCCACGACCGGCGAGTCGCTCGGCACGGTGCCGGCCGCGTCGGCGGACGCGGTCCACGCCGCCGCGGCGACCGCTGCGCGGGCCCGGCCGCTGTGGAGCGCGGTGCCCGTCGCCGCGCGTTGCGGCTTCCTGCGCCGTGCGGCCCAGGCGGTGCTCGACGAGCTCGAGCCGCTCGCCGGGCTGCTCGCGCGCGAGACCGGCCGCCCGCGGACCGAGGCGCTGCTGGCCGAGCTGCTGCCGAGCGTCTCGGGGCTGCATGCGCTGGCCGCCGCCGCGCCCGCCGCGCTCGGCGACCGCCGGCTCGGGCGCCGGACGGCGCGCGCCGCGGGTCGCCACGCGGCGCTCGTGCAGGCGCCGGCCGGTGTCGTCGGCCTGCGCGGCGGCGCCGCGTCGCCGTGGGCGGAGCCGCTGCTCGAGGCCGCCGCGGCGCTCGTGGCCGGCAACGCCGTGCTGCTCGTCCCAGCCGCGCGTCTCGCGGGCGACCGGATTGCCGGCGTGCTCGCCCGCGCCGGCGTGCCGGAGGAGCTGATCGTCGTCCTGCACGGCGTCGCGGCCGCGGGCGCGCTCGGCGGCGCCTGCGACGTCGTCGCCGAGCTCGATCCGCCGCGTGCCAAGGGCACGATGCTCGTGCTCGACGGCGCACCGCTCGGCGGCGTCGTCTCCGGCGCGCTGTGGGCGGGCTTCGCCGCGGGTGGTCGCCATCCCGCCGCGGTGGGACGGATCGTCACGGGGCCTGGGCTCGGCCTGCCGCTGGCCGAGGCGCTCGCCGCGGGGACGCAGCGGCTGCGCCTGGGCGACCCGTCGGACCCGACGACCGAGATCGGCCCGCTGCCCTCGCATGAGCGCCTGGCCGCGGTCGAGGCTGCGGTCGCGGACGCGGAGGCCGAGGGCGCCGTGCGGCTGTGCGGCGGCCCGGTGTCGCTCGCCGGCCTCGAGGGCGCGTTCTACGCCCCGGCGGTCCTGCGCGACGTCCGGCCCGGCTCCGCGCTGCTGCGCGACCCGCCGCCCGGTCCGGTGCTCGCGGTCGTCGAGGCCGCGAGCGCGGCGGCGGCGATCGCGCTCGCCGACGAGGCCGGCACCGTGTCGGTCTGGGCGGGCGACCGCGAGCGCGGCGAGCGCGTCGCCCGCGGCCTGCGCGCCGAGCTGACCTGGGTCAACGAGCACGGGCATGCCGCGGCGGCGGCGCCGGTGCGGCTCGCCCGGCACGTCCGCGTGCGCCAGCTCGCCTCGGCCTCCTCGCGGCTGCGCTCGGCGCGCTGGCTTCCCTACGACCCGGCGCTCGTCCGGACCCGCGTCACGCTCGCGCGCGTCCGCTTCGGACGCGAGAGCCAGCGGCTCGACGCGCTCCGCGCGGGCCTCGCCCCGGCCGCGCGGACGCTCGTACGGCTCGGCCGCGAGGCGCTCGAGTCGCGGCGGGGATGAGCGCCGCCCGGCGGGGTCGGCGTTCGCCACCTCAGCCGAATCGGTCCGGAGCGAACGGCGCCAGGTCCATCAGCGGCCGCTCGCCGCAGTAGGCCTGCGCGACGAGCACGCCGGTGACCGGGCCGAGCGCGACGCCGGCACCCTCGTGGCCGGTCGCCAGCCACAGCCCCGCGACTGCCGATGACGGGCCGATGGCCGGTCGGTGATCGGGCAGCCACGGTCGCAGACCCGACCAGGCGTCGCCGACCTCGAGCGCCGCCAAGACGCCGAACAGCCGCGCGGCACGCGCGAGCATCGCCTCCGACACCGCCCGATCGACCGAGAGGTCGAAGCCGCGCCGCTCGCGCGAGGAGCCGACGAGCACGTCGCCCTCCCAGGTCGTCTCCACCACCGTCGAGACCTGCAGGCCCGCGTCGCCGGACAGGACCGAGCCGAGATAGGAGCCGTCGACGACCTTGTGGCGGATCAGGTCCGGTCGCGGCGCGCGCAGCCGCACGAGCTGGCCCTTGCGCGGCTCGAGCGGAAGCGGCAGCCCGGCCCCCTGCGCGAGCGAGGCGCTCCACGGCCCGGCGGCGAGCACGACCGCGTCCGCGGTTAGGAAGCCCTCCGGGGTCGCGACGCCGGTCACGCGGCCGCGCTCGACCGCGATCGACCCGACCGTGCAGCCGAGCCGCAGCTCCGCGCCCGCGGCGACCGCCTCCTGCACGAGCGCCCGCGCGATCCGCGCCGGATCGCACTGCAGGTCCGCGGGGAACCACGATGCGCCCAGCAGCGCCCCGTCGAGCGCGGGCTCCGCGGCCCGCACCGCGTCCGCGTCGAGCAGCTCGCCGGAGACCCCGGCTGCCCGCAGCCGCTGCAGCCGGGCCGGCTCGGACGCCCACGTCGCCGCCTCCGGATGCACGATCAGCGCCCCCTTGCGGCGGATCCGAGCCTCCTGGCCCAGCCGCGCCTCGAGCTCTTCGTAGACGCGCAGGCCGTGGCGGGTGAGGTCGAGCTCCGGGCCGGTGTCCTTGTCGGAGGCGAGCACGTTGCCCTCACCGCGTCCCGTCGTCCCCTCCGACACGCCCGCCCGGTCGATCAGCACCACGCCGACGCCGCGGACCGCCAGCTCGCGGGCGACCGCGCTGCCGGCGATTCCGGCGCCGACGACCGCGACGTCCGCCGCGCTCACAGGGCGAAGCCGGCGGGGAAGGGGTCCTCCGGGTCGAGCAGGTACTGCCCCATCCCGGTGACCCACGCCCGCCCGGTGATCTCGGGCACGACGGCCGGCCGCCCGGCGACCTCGCCCTCCGCGACCAGCCGCCCGGTGAAGCGCGTGCCGATCACCGACTCGTGCACCCACGGCACGCCGAGGCGCAGCTCCCCGCGCGCGTGCAGCTGCGCCATCCGCGCCGACGTCCCCGTCCCGCACGGCGAGCGGTCGAGCCAGCCCGGGTGGATCGCGATCGCCGCGCGACCGTCCGCGCCGTCATCGCCCGGCGCGTGCAGGATCACGTGGTGACAGCCGCGGATCCCGGGATCGGCCGGGTGGACCGGCTCGCCGGCGGCGTCGATCGCCGCCATGATCGACAGCCCGGCTGCGATCAGATCGGCGGCGTGCTCGGGTGCCACGGTCAGACCGATCGCGGCGGCAGGCACGATCGCGTAGAAGTTGCCGCCGAAGGCCAGGTCGTAGCCGACCGTGCCGAGCCCCGGGACCTCGACGACCGCGTCGCGCTCGTGCAGGAACGCCGGCACGTTGCGCAGCGTCACCGAGCGCGCGCGGCCCGCCTCGACGCGCACGCGCGCCTCGACGAGGCCGGCCGGGGTGTCGAGCCGCACGACGGTCTCCGGCTCGGTGACCACGACCATCCCGGTCTCGACGAGCACCGTGGCGACGCCGATCGTCCCGTGCCCGCACATCGGCAGGCAGCCCGAGACCTCGATGAACACGACGCCCCAATCGGCGTCGGACCGCGCCGGCGGCTGCAGGATCGCCCCCGACATCGCCCCATGCCCGCGCGGCTCGCGCATCAGCAGCAGCCGCAGCTCGTCCATGTGGGCCATGAAGTGCAGCCGGCGCTCGGCCATCGTCGCGCCGGGGATCGGGCCGACGCCGCCCGTGATCACGCGCGTCGGCATCCCCTCGGTGTGCGAGTCGACCGCGCTGACGGCGCGCGCGGCTCTCACGCAGGCACGCCTTCGAGCACGGCGAGCGCTGACCGCAGCGCGTCGTGCTCCCCCGAGCTCAGCGGCCGGCGCGGCGGCCGGCACGCGCCGCCGGCGAGGCCGCGCTCGTCCAGCGCCGCCTTGAAGTACTGGACGAGCTTGGGCGTCATGTCGAAGCGCGCGAGCGGAAGCAGCCGCGCGTACAGCTCGCGCGCCCGGTCGAGCTCGCCGGCGCGGCACGCCTCCCACAGCGCGATGCACTCGGCCGGAGCGACATCGGCGACGCCCGACACCCAGCCCGTCGCGCCCGCGGAGAAGCCCTCGAGCGCCCAGTCGTCGCCACCGACGAGCACCTCGAGCCCGGGCGCGGCGTGCAGCAGCGCCGGGATCCGGCGGGCGTCGCCCGAGCACTCCTTGACCGCCACCACGCCCTCGACGCGCTCGTACAGCCGCACGAGCAGCTCGGCCGGCATGTCGACGCCGCTGGCCTCCGGGTTGTTGTAGGCCATGACCGGCAGCCCGCCGCCCTCGGCGACGGCGCGGTAGTAGGCCTCGAGCTCGTCCGGATCGGCGCGGTAGCCGAGCGGCGGCAGCAGCATCACCGCGTCCGCGCCGGCGTCTGCGGCGTCCGTGGCCAGCGCGATCGCGGCCGGCGGCGTGCCCGCGGAGACGCCGACGACGACGGGCACGCGGCCGGCGGCGGCGGCCACCGCCGCGTCGACGACGAGACGGCGCTCGGCGCTCGACAGCGAGCCGGCCTCCCCCATCGTGCCGGTGGCGACCAGACCGTGGACGCCGGCGTCCAGCAGCGCGGCGAGGTTCGCGGCGAGCGCCGCGCGGTCGATCGCGCCCTCCACGTCGAAGGGCGTGGTGACGGCAGGGATGATGCCTTCGAAGCGCAATGCGACTCCTGGTCAGTCGAGGGTCATGTAGCGGCGCACGCGCCGGAGGTGCTGGGCGGCGTAGAGCTCCGCGGCGGCGCCGTCGCCGTCGGCGATCGCCTCGTAGATCATCCGGTGCTCGGCCGCGTGCAGCCGCGTGCGCCCGGGAGTGGCGACCGACTCGTCGCGCAGGCGCCGCCACAGCGGCTCGTCCATGTGTGCAGCGACGACGTCGGCGAGGTCGAGCAGCACCGGGTTGCCGGTGAGCGCCGCGATCCGGCGATGGAAGAGGCGGTCGGCGTCGCTCCAGGCGGCGCGGGCGCGCGGGTCCTCGACGTCGAGCACCCCGTCCATGGCCTCGAGCAGCGCGAGGGCCTCGGCGTCGGGCCGTCCCCGCTCGGCCGCCATCCGGGCCGCGGCGGGCTCGAGCAGCTCGCGCGTGGCCAGCAGGTCGGACGGGCCGGCGTCGGTCGGCAGCGCCTGCGCCCGGTCGGCCGCGCGCGCGGCGGCGCCCGCCGCGACGAAGGAGCCCGAGCCGGGGCGCGTCTCCAGCAGCCCCTCGTTCTGCAGCACCGCGAGCGCCTCGCGGACGGAGGCGCGCCCGACCTGCAGCCGCCGCGCCAGGTCGCGCTCGGACGGCAGCCGCTCCCCGGGCGTGAGCCGGCCCGCCGCGATGTCGGCCAGCAGCCGCTCGGCGACCTGCTCGTAGCGCTGGGCGATGCGGAGCGGGGCGGTGTGATCGGTTCGGTCGACGGACTGGAGATTCATGCGATTGGTTCTCTCGCTAAACCGGTAACGTACCCGGCATGGCCCTCAGCTTCAACTCCGTCGACCCGCGCACCGGCGCGGCCGGTCCTGCTTTCGACGAGGCGCGGCCCGCCGACGTGCGCGCGGCGGTGGCCGCAGCGACCATCGCCGCCCCCGCGCTGCGCGACCGCGACCGCCGCAGCGCGCTGCTGCGCGGCGCCGCCGCCCGCCTGCGCGCCGCCGGCGACGAGATCGTGGCCACCTGCGAGGCCGAGACCGGCCTGCCGGAGGCGCGCCTGCGCTCGGAGCTCGAGCGCACGGCCGGCCAGCTCGAGCTGTTCGCGTCGGTCGTGGAGGCCGGCGACCACGTCGAGGCGATCATCGACACGCCCGACCCGGCCGCGACGCCGATCCCGCGCCCCGACGTGCGCCGGATGCTCGTGCCGCTCGGCCCGGTCGCCGTCTTCGGCGCTTCGAACTTCCCGCTCGCCTTCTCGACGGCGGGGGGCGACACCGCGTCCGCGCTGGCCGCCGGCTGCCCCGTCGTCGTCAAGGGCCATCCGTCGCATCCCGGGACCGGGGAGCTCGTCGCCCGCGAGCTGCGCGCCGCCGCCGCCGACGCCGGGCTCCCGGAGGGCACCTTCGCGCACCTGCTGGCGAGCGGCGTCGAGGTCGGCGAGGCGCTCGTCGACGACCCCGGCATCACGGCCGTCGGCTTCACCGGCTCGATCGCCGGCGGCCGCGCGGTGCACGACCGCGCCGCCCGGCGAGCCGTGCCGATCCCGGTGTACGCCGAGATGGGCTCGGTCAACCCGATCGTCGTGACGGCCGCGGCGCTCGAGGCGCGCGCGGGCGCGATCGCGGAGGGCCTCGTCGCGTCCGTCGCGACGTTCGGCGGCCAGCTGTGCACCAAGCCCGGCGTCGTCTTCGTCCCCGCGGGCGCGGCGGGCGACGCCTTCGCGGCCGACGTCGCCGCGCGGCTCGACGCCGTCGAGCCGACCGTGCTGCTCAACGAGCGCGTGCGCGACGCGCTCGCCGCGGCCGTCGAGCGGCTCGCCGCGCGGCCCGAGGTGCGCGCGCTCGCGACCGCCCCGGCGGCGTCGGACGGCGGAGGCTTCTTCCACCAGCCGGCCGCCTTCGAGGCGCCGGCCGCCGCCGTCGCGGACGGCTCCGAGCTGCTCGAGGAGCACTTCGGGCCCGTCGTCGTGCTGCTGCGCCACGGCTCGGCGGGGGAGCTGCGGGCCGCGCTCGGTCAGCTCGAGGGCCAGCTGACCGCCTCGCTGCACGCCGAGCCCGCGGAGGACGTGGCCGAGCTGGTCGACCTGCTCTCGGCGCGCGCGGGCCGGCTCGTGTTCGACGGCTTCCCGACCGGCGTCGCGGTCACCCACGGCATGCACCACGGCGGCCCGTATCCGGCGTGCTCGAACCCGCTGCACACGTCGGTCGGCGCGACGGCGATCCGCCGCTTCCTGCGCCCCGTCGCGTTCCAGAACGCTCCGGCAGCGGTGCTCCCGCCCGAGCTGCGCGACCCGAACCCGCTCGCCATCTGGCGCCGGGTCGACGGCGAGCTGACACGCGCGGCGCTGCAGCCAGGTCCGGCTGCTTGATCTGATCCGCATTGACGTTGTCATGCAACGTCAATGCGGATTACACCGACGACCGCGGGCGCGCGCCTACGCCGCTCGTGCGACCGGCAGCCACCGCATCCGCTCCGGCAGCACGGGCACGACGACGCGCTTGAGGTACTCGGCGCCGCCATGCAGCGCGAGCGCGCGGAGCGGGTCCCAGGAGAAGCCGTACATCCGCCGCACCGACGCCGGCAGCAGGCCGAAGGTGATCTGATTGACGAGCTCGAGCAGCGGGCGGAAGTGGGCGGGCACGGGCGGGCGCAGGACGATGTCGATGGCGAGCTCGCGGGCGCGCTCGGAGACCCACAGGTCGCCCGCGGCGAGCATCCCGGCGATGTAGGCGTCGAACGCATCGGCGTCGGCCGGCATCTCGTCACCCCCGAGGCCGAAGTGGCGCCCGACTACGCGGTAGTCCTGCCACAGCGCGTCGCGCTCCTCCCCGCCGAGCCGGTGGACGTACTTGGAGTAGACGAGCATCGCCGAGTCGGCGAGCGAGGCGAGGATCCAGAGCAGCAGCTCGGGGTCGTCGCCGCGGTAGGGCGTACCCGCAGGGAAGCGGCCGACGTCCTCGCGCAGCGTCCCGCGCACGCGCCGGTGCATGGCGCGCACCCGCCGCGTCAGGCGATCGGCCTCCTCGCGCGAGCCGAACGCGACCGCGTTCATGACCACGGCGGTCCGCTGCAACCGGGCGTACGGGTCGTCGAGCGCGCCCGTGTGGGCGAAGAAGCCCTCGAACGCGACGGGGTGGGCCGCCATCATCAGCAGCGCGCGCGGACCGGAGAGAGCGGTCATCCGGTTCCCCACGACCTGGCGCAGCAGCGATTCGTCGGTGAAGTTGCCCTGAGGAGCCATCTGCACCGTTGTACGGTGTTGGGACGATGCCGGCTCAAGCGTACGCAGGCAAGGAATGCGTCTGCCAGTTCCGCAAGGGAATCTGCGACCAGACCTGC
>JAXDHR010000098.1:0-14475 GCA_034664425.1 Solirubrobacteraceae bacterium | reverse complement strand
CCCGCGTCGCCGCGTCGGAGAGCCGCGAGGCCCGGACGGCGTGGAGGTATCGCTCGGTCGTCTTGAGGTCGGCGTGGCCGAGGATGTCGCGGACGGTGATCGGGTCGAGCACGCGCGTGAGCAAGGTGCCCGCCGTGTGCCGTAGGTCGTGAAAGCGCAGCGGCGGCAGGCCCGCCGCGTCGCGTGCCGCGATGTACCGGCGGCGCAACGCCGAGGGATCGAGTCGGTCGCCGGCCGTGCCCGCGAAGACGTAGTCGTCGGCGCTCGTGAAGTTGTCGCGGCGCGAGAGGCGATCGAGGGCGCCGAGCGCCTGGTCGCCGAGGGGTACGTACCGGACGCGTCCGCCCTTCGTGGTCGTCTCGACGTCGGCCGAGAGGCCTCGCTCGACCACCAGCACCCGGTCCGCCCAGCGGACGTCACGCCAGCGCAGCGTGACGAGCTCGCCGCGGCGCAGGCCTGTGTAGGCGGCAACGCGCAACAGCTCCGCGAGCTGGGCGTCCTCCTCGGCGCGGAACAGCTCGCCCGCGTCGGTCAGGTCGTCGTGCGGGCCGCGCCAGGCGCCGGATGCAGCGGCGCGAGCGAGTGCCTCGAGCTGCTCGACCGTGAAGACCTCCAGGCGACCCGGCGGATCCTCGCGGCGCTTCGCGACGGCGGCGGCCGGGTTCGTCGTCAGCTGCCAGCGCTCGGCACGCTCCGGTCGCAGCCCGAAGTTGAAGATTGCCGCGAGCACCTGGCGGTGCTTGTTGACGCTGCGCGCGCCGACGCCTGCGCGGGCCTGTTCGATCAGCAACGCGTCGATCTGCGCGGACGTGACCTGCGCGGCCGGCACGTCGCCGAGCGCGGCCATGATCCGGCCGATCGTTGTCCCGTTGCCGCGGCGGTACGGGACGCCCGACTCGGCGAGCATCGAACGGTAGTCCCGGAGAGTCGTCGGCTTGGCGCGTTGCACGAACTCGAGGTGCTCGAGCCACGCGTGCGCCAGCGCGCGGAACGTCGGCTCGAACCCGACCGCCGCGACGGCTGTGCGAGCACGCGCCGCGGCGAGTTCGGTCTCGGCCGCCTCGACGAACGCCGGCATGCGCCGCCGGGCCTGGAACTCCGTGAGCCAGCCCTCGCGTGGACGGCCGCCGCGTGGACGCCAGCCGCCGCCGGCGTCGCGCTCCACCCACGCTCGCGCCCCGAGCCGGCGACGGACCCTCGTGCCGTCCGCGCTGCGCCACTTGACAGCCCACACCGGATCGCCGCTACCCAGTTCCTCGACGAGCAGGAACCCAGTCGTGAGGGGATCGACGGACGCCATCGGACGAGCGACGGTACACCCGACCGCCGACGGCTCGGATCTCAGCGGACCAGCTCGAAACGGCCAGCGGACCAACCCCGCCAGCGGACCAGCCAGCGGACCAAAGTGTCGTGATTTTGGCTCTGCTACTGCACTTTTTCCGCTTCAGAATTGGCGTTCCAGAGCCAATCGGCGTCTGCCCGAAGTATTGCCATGCAGAAGGTCGAGGGTTCGAGTCCCTTCAGCCGCTCCTACGAAAGCCCCGCTCCGGCGGGGTTTTCGGCGTCTTCGGGCGGGTTGCGGCAGGGCGCGCGATAGTCCGGGGAAGTGGTCGGCTCCGCTTTCGGTCCGCTTTCGAGGGAATGCCGTCAGCCCGCTGGCGTACCGTCGCGTTGCCCATGCCTGGGTCCGCATCTCGTGCGCCTCACCGATCACGCCGCCTGGCGCGCGGAACGCCGTGGCATCGGCCGCCATCTCATCGAGGCGCTCGTGCTCGAAGCGCACGAGCAGCGGCGGGTGAACAAGGGCGGTGCGGCCGCGTGGATGCACATCTCGCATAGGGCTCAGCCGCGACGAGTTCGCCCCAGATGAAACGTGTGTGTATGCTGTGTGTATGGCCCGCGTCAACGTCTATCTGCCCGACGATCTCGCCGCTCGTGCACGCGCCGCGGGCCTGAACGTGTCGGCGCTGACGCGGTCGGCGCTCGAGTCCGAGCTCGGTGGAAGCGCGGCGTCCGCCTGGCTCGCGCAGGCGGCCGAGCTGCCCGCGCTCGACGTCGAGCACCAGCAGGTGCTCGAAGCGGTCGCTGCCGCTCGCGACGAGCTCGCGGGCGACGACGACCGTGCCTGAATCCCTCGTCGTCGACGCCTCCGCGATCGTCGACCTCCTCGTGGGCACGCGCTACGCCGCGCCGGTGCGTGAGCGCCTCGACCGCGCGCTCTGGCGCGCTCCGGCCCACCTCGACACCGAGGTGCTCTCCGCACTCGGGCGCCTCGCGCGCGCCGGCCGGCTGCAGGACACCGACGTGGACTCGCGCCTGGAACTCCTCGCCTCGATGCCGGTCGAGCGCCGTCCGCTCCCCTCCCTACTGGCGGGGGCGTGGGCTCGGCGCGCTGACCTCCGACTCGTCGACGCGCTTTACGTCGAGCTGGCTCACCAGCTCGAGGCGCCGCTGATCACGACTGACCAGCGTCTCGGGCGGACGACACCGATTGCCGAGGTCGTCAGCCCTTGAGCCCGGGCCTTGGTAGTCCGCGGCGACAGCTCGCGTCCGAGACATCCGGAACGTCGCGTGCCGCGCTAGGCGGCGCGGACCCGGATGCGCGGCTGGGCGTTGTTGACGTAGCCGCCCGGGTTCCAGAGCGTCGTCTCGTGCTCGGGCTGGGTCGCTGCCGAGGAGTCCCAGGCGCGCACCGTGATCTCGTGCTCGCCCGGGGCGAGGTCGACGGTGATCCGCCACTGCCGCCAGGCCCACCGGCCGAGGTCGTCGAGCAGCTCGGCCTGCGACCAGCTCAGACCGCCGTCGAGCGAGACATCGACCCGGGCGACGGACCGCTCACCGCCCGCGAACGCGTAGCCGCGGACCTCGACCGGCCCGGCGGCCACCGTCTCGCCGTTCGCGGGAGACAGGACGTCGGCGTTGAGGGCGATGAGGCCCAGCGACGTCCCCGCGCCGGGGCCGGGTGTCCCGTCCTCGGGCAACAGCCGGTAGGCGATTTCCTGGAAGTGCCCCGGCCAGGGCGTCGAGCGGACCTCGATCCGTTCCAGCCACTTGACGCTGCGCGCGCCGATGTAGCCGGGTACGACCACGCGCAGCGGTCCCCCGTGGACCGCGGGCAACGGCTCGCCGTTCATCGCCCAGGCGAGGAGGACCTCCGGCCGGCACGCCTTGTCGAGCGGGATGGAGCCGGCGAAACGCTCGGGAGGGTTCGCCTCCGCGCACAGCTCGGCGCCCTCGAACCCGACATGCTCGGCGTCGTCCAACGGGCGCGCGAGCGCCAGCACGTCGGCGAGCGCGACGCCCGTCCACCGCGCAGTGCCGGTCACACCAGGACCCCAGGGCGCCTCGCCCGGGATGTCGCGGATGGCCATCAGACCCGCACGCCGATTGCCGGCACACTGCAGCGTCGCGATCTCCTCGCGCCCGCGGAACGCCTCGCGCAAGGTGGTCAGCGACAGGTCGAGCTCGCGCTCGACCAGCCCGTGCACCCGCAGTCGCCATGCCGCCGCGTCGATGTCCGGTACCGGGCCGTGCCCGCGCACGAAGAACGCGTCAGTGGCGGTCAACGGGCCCTCGGCCAGCGCGGCGAGCCCCGTCTCGGCATTGAAGGGCTCGGCCGCGCGGACGATCAGGTCGCGCTTGCCGTATCTCGCCGGCGGCACGTCAGGGGCCGACGACGACGTTGTTGCCGGTCACGATCACCGAACCGGTGACCGCGGGGCTGATGATCGTCGGGCCGATCGTGCTGTCGATCTGGCCGATCGCGGGACCGACGAAGCTCAGACCGCCGCACACCTGCGTCGCGACGGCGCCCGGACGGCCCTGGATCTCGGTACCGGTCGTGCTCGCGCAGGCCCCCACGGGGCTGGCGGGAAGCGAGAAGGCACCGATCGGCCACAGGGCGAGCGGGCCGGCCGCGGCCTCGCTCGCGTCCGCGGACGGCGCGCCGATGGCAAGTGCCGTGAGTACGGCGAGCAGCGCAATGGGGGGCAATCGGCGGGTCATCATGGATCCTCGAACATGCTGACGGGCGCGGCCGCCGCCAACACAGACAGAAGCATGTGCCGGCACCAGCCGCGATCGTTCGTCAGATCGCCGCACCCCCGCAGCCCATGTCCATCAGCGTCGCGGCGAGCGCGTTCGCCAGAATGGGGTTTCCTCCCAGCTCCGCAAGGTCGAGTTGGCCGACCAACATGCTGCAGAGCGCCCCGGAGGCCGTGGAGACGGGGGTGACGACCGGCCCGGGAACAACAGGCCCGGGCCCGAACGTCGCGGCGCTTGCGCTCGCCGCCGGGACGAGGGCGAGTGCGGCCGTGACGGCCACCAGCGCGGCAAGAGGCTTTCGTTGAGACATGATCGGCAGAACCTTTCCTGAGTGCAGGACGGCCGGGGCTACCGCCTGTCGATGGTTGACCGCGTGCTGTCTTCCAGCGCATCCCCCGGTCGGTGACACTGTCGATTCTGGCCGCGCTCGTGCCCTGCGCCTGCTGGCCCGGGGGACCATGGATGCTGGCAAAAGGCGCGATGACCTCGTCGGCCCGGCCCCGTAGTCGCGCGAGCGGGTCGGTGGGGTCATAATCGTCATAATCCAGGCGGTCTGGCCGGTGGGCCGCGGTGTGGAGAAGCCGAGCCCAAAGGAAGGAGCGCGCATCGACGTGGGCGGCGAACCGCCTTCTGTAGCGCAGTCCGACAGCGACCTGCTGGAGTTCTTCGACCTCGCGCTCGATCTCATGGTCATCGCCGGGTTCGACGGCTACTACAAGCGGGTGAACCCGGCGTACGAGCGGACGCTCGGCTATCCGCTGCGGGAGCTGCTCTCCCGGCCGTTCCTGGAGTTCATCCACCCCGAAGACCGTCCCCCGGTGCGCGACACGTTCGGCGAGCTCGTCGGCGGCGACAGCGATGACGTGATCGGGTTCGAGCACCGCGTCATCTGTGGCGACGGCTCGGTGCGCTGGCTCGAGTGGAACTCGCGGATCATGCCCGAGCGAGGCGTCATCTTCGCCGTCGGGAGGGACGTGACCGACCGGCGGCGCGCCGACGCGGAGTTGCGGGAGGCACGGCGGATGGTGGAGACGAGCCGCCACGAACTCGCCCCGCTCGCCGACGAGCAGGCCGCGCTGCGGCGGGTCGCGACGCTGGTGGCGCGCGGCGTCCGGCCCGAGGAGGTCTTCGCGGCCGTGAGCGACGAGGTGGGGCGCCTGGTCGGTACGGACTCGGCAACGATCATCAGGTACGACGACGACGGCCCGGCGGTGGTCTTCGTCGGCGTCGCGAGCACCATGAGCGACGCCTATCCGCTCGGAGCGCGTTGGGAGTTCGAGGATGGGATGGCTTCGGCGGAGGTGTATCGCACGGGACGCTCTGCTCGCGGCGGCGGGAGGGACTGGTCCGCAGTCGAAGGACCCGTCGGCGAAACCCACCATCGCCTGCACATCGTCTCGACGGTCGCCAGCCCGATCGTCGTCGAAGGCCGTCTCTGGGGCGCAATGGCCGTCCAGTCGCAGGAGCCGCTGCCGCTGGACACCGACGAACGGCTCGAGAAGTTCACCGAGCTCGTCGCCACCGCGATCGCGAACGCGGAGGGCCGTGCCCGACTCGCCCGGCTCGCCGAGGAGCAGGCCGCGCTCCGGCGGGTTGCGACGCTGGTGGCGCACGGGGCGCCGCCGGAGGAGGTCTTCACGGCGGTCGCGAACGAGGTCGGGCGGCTGCTTCCCGTCGACGTGGCGAACGTGTGCCGCTACGAGTCCGACGGTACGTTCACGTTCGTCGCCAGCGGATCGGAGCGCTTCCCCGTTGGCAGCCGGTGGCCCCTTGGGGGGCAGACGAACCTCGCCACGCTCGTGTCCGAGACGGGCCGTCCCGCCCGGCTCGACGACTACGGCGATGCCACCGGCCCGCTCGCCGAGGGCATGCGCAAGGGCGGCGTACGCTCAGCGGTCGGGACCCCGATCATCGTCGAGGGCCGCCTCTGGGGCCTGATCGCCGCCGGCTCCAGGCAGGAGCACCCCCTGCCGCCGGATACCGAGGCGCGACTCGCCTCGTTCACCGAGCTGGTGGCGACGGCGATCGCGAACGCCGAAGCGCGGTCGGAGGTGGCGGCTTCGCGGGCGCGCATCGTGGCCGCCACCGACGAAGAGCGCCGGCGCGTGGTTCGCGACCTTCACGACGGCGCGCAGCAGCGGCTGGTGCACACGGTCATCACGCTCAAGCTGGCCCAGCGATCCGTGCACGGCGGGGAGCAGGACGTCCCCGTCCTGGTGAGCGAGGCGCTGGAGAACGCCGAGCAAGCGATGGCCGAGGTGCGAGAGCTCGCGCACGGCATCCTGCCCGGCGCACTCACCCGGGGTGGGCTTCGCGCGGGCGTGGACGTGCTGGCTTCGCGGATGCCGGTGCCCGTCGAGACCGACATCTCCGTGGGCCGGCTTCCCGCCGCGGTCGAGGCGACCGCCTACTTCGTCGTCGCCGAGGCGCTGACCAACGTCGCCAAGCACGCTCGCGCGCGGGGCGCCGAGGTGACGGCGCGGGTCGAGCACGGCACCGTTCAAGTGCAGATACGCGACGACGGCGTCGGAGGCGCCCTGCCCGACGGCGCCGGCGGCCTCATCGGGCTGGCCGACCGGCTCGCCGCCCTCGACGGCGAGCTGCGGGTCGACAGCTCCGCCGAGAGCGGCACGGTCGTCGCGGCCGCCATCCCCCTCCAGCACTAGCTCGCGCGTAGCGGACCGGGCCGGCGATCCATGTCACGGCCGAGCCGCGGAACCCGGCCGATACGATGTTCGTCAGCTGTTCGAGCCGGTTCTCGCGCGGCGACGTCGGAGACCCGGCGCCGCGCCGGCGGCCGCCTCGCCCGGCCACCGGGCGCCCGCGGTCAGGCACGGCCTCTACTGGCTGACGGCGAACCTCGCGACCCAGGGTCCGCTGCTGATCGCCGTCGATGATCTGCAGTGGGTGGACGAGGCCTCGTCCACGCGCGGCCGAGGCCGCGGCGTACCTGCGCTGCGCGCGAGCAGAGCCGCCGCCCGCCGAGCAGCGGGGAAGGTGCTTCGCGAGCTGGGCGCTGCCGAGCTCCTGGCGCGCGATCCGGCGGCCGAGAAGCACCTGCGCGACGCGCTGGGCGCGCGCGATCTCCAGTGCCGCGATCTCCGAGCTCGGGAGATCGGCGCCCGGCTCTGACATACCCTACGGGCCATGGCCGAGATCGGCGTGGACGAGGACTCCACTCTCGTGTTCCCCACGCCGCTGACGAGCCCGGCAACGCCGCCACCCGATGACCCGGGCACGGCAAGGCCGGCGGCCGGCGGCCGCGGCGCGCGGACCGTGGCGTGGGCACGGGCGTTCCGGCGCCGCCACTCGAAGCTGATCGCGATCTCGGGGTCGCTCGCTGCCGCCGTCCTGCTCGCGTACGTGCTCGCCGGGCAGAAGGACGACTTCGTGACCGCGCTGCGAAGTGCGCCGCTCGGCACGCTCCTGCAGGCCGCGGCGCTGCAGCTCGTGGCGCTGCTGGCCCGCAGCGAGGCGTGGCACCGCTCGATCGAGGCGGCGGGCGGCACGGTCGATCGCCGCGTCCTCTACCGCGCCTCCAGCATGGGCTACGTCGGCAGCCTCCTCAACGCGCAGCTCGGGGCCGCCGCTCGCATCGGCGCGCTGCGGCACTCGGCACCTATCGACAGCCCGGGGGTCTCGACGCTGATCGCGGCCGAGTTCCCGATCCTCGCCGTCGAAGCGATGCTCGCCGCGCTCTTCTCGTTCACGCTCGTCGGCCCGCTCGGCCTGCCCTGGTGGCTGCCGATCATCTGCTTGGCCGTCATGGTCGGTGTCAGCGCGGGCCTGCGCCACCTGGCGCTGCGCACCGGCCGCAAGCTGTGGAGCGGCCTCGCCGTGCTGCGCAGCCTGCACGGCGGTGGACGCCTCGTCGGCGTCGTCCTGATCGCCGTCTTCGCGCAGATCTCGCGCAACTGGCTGCTGCTGCATGCCGTCGGCGTCGACGCCTCGTTGCTCGATGCGATCGCCGTCCTGATCGCGATGATCACACTCAGCCAGCTCCCGATCGGGCCCATCTCCGGCGCGGCCGCGGCGGTGCTGATCCTCGGCCACGACGGCGTCGCCGCGGTGGCGGCCGCGGGCCTGCTGTCGACGGTCACGGGCACGATGGGCGGGCTGACCTTCGCGGCCTGGGCCGGGCTCGACCGCCTCTGGCACGGCCGCGGCCGGCGGGGTGTCCCGTTCCGCCGGCGCCCGCGCGAGCGCCGCGCGACGGAGCCGCCTCCACCCTGAGCGAAGTGGTCGATCCTCGGCGCGATCGTCGCCTCCTCCTGAACGGCTGCGCTCGCGCGGCGGCGGGGCGCCGCCGCCGCACGAGCGCGGGTCGCTAGCCGGCGAGCTGGTTGGCCATCGCGGCCATCAGCAGCATCCCGCCGTCGACGACGTAGGACTGGCCCGTGACGTACGACGCCTCGGAGGAGCAGAGGAACGCCACGACGGCCGCGACCTCCCGCGCATCGCCGGGACGCCCGACCGGCACGCCGGGACGCTGCTCGCCGTGCGGCTCCTGATCCTCCTGGCCGGTCATCCGCGTGGCGATCTCCCCCGGCGCGACGGCGTTGACCGTGATGCCGTGCTCGGCCAGCTCGAGCGCCATGACCTTCGTCAGGCCGCCGAGCCCGTGCTTGGCCGCCAAGTATCCCGCCGACCCCTCGAGCGGCACGTGCTCGTGCACCGAGGTCACGTTGACGATCCGCCCGCCGGCCGCCGGCGGACGCTCGACCATCCGCCGGGCCGCCCGCTGTGATGTGAGGAACGGCGCCAGGAGATCGAGCGCGAGCACCTGACGGAAGGTGTCGAGGTCGGTCTCGAGGAACGGCGTCGAGTGCCCCTCGCCGGCGTTGTTGACCAGCGCGTCGAGCCCGCCGAGCTCGTCGGCGAGCTCGTCGACGACGGCGTCGGCACCGGGGACGCGCTCGAGATCGGCGTGGCGCGCGACGGCACGGACGCCATGGGACTCGCACTCCGCGACGGCCTCGGCCGCGCGCTCCTCCACGGCGTGCCAGACGATGCCCACGTCAAACCCGCGGGCGGCGAGGGCGGCCGCGCAGGCGCGGCCGATGCCGGAGTTGCCTCCGGTGACGATGGCGACAGGCATGGGCCGGTGCTGCCCACGAGCCCGCTCGGGCAACCGGCCGCGTGTCGTGCTCCGCGCTGTGGGGCAGAGATGCGCCATGACCGATTCGCTCGAAGGACGAGTCGCGCTCGTCACGGGCGCCAGCGGCGGGATCGGGGCGGCGCTCGGCGCCCGGCTCGCCGGCGCCGGCGCGATCGTCGCCGTCCACTACGGTCGCGGGCGCGAGGCGGCCGAGCGCGTCGTCACCGGGATCGAGGCCGCGGGCGGCCGCGCGGCAGCCTTCGCCGCCGATCTGCGGGGGGCGGAGGAGCCCGCGCAGCTCGCCGACGCTGTCGCCGATCAGCTCGGGCCCGTCGACCTGCTCGCCGCGAACGCCGGCATCGGCCGGCCGGGCAGCTGGGAGGAGGTCGATGCCGAGTGGTTCGACGAGGCGCTCGCCGTCAACCTCCGCGCGCCGTACCTGCTCGCGCGCCGTGTGCTGCCGGGCATGCGCGAGCGCGGCTGGGGCCGCATCCTCTTCACCTCCTCGGTCGCGGCGCTGACGGGCGGGGTGATCGGGCCGCACTACGCCGCGTCGAAGGCCGGCCTGCACGGCCTGACGCACCACCTCGCGTCGCAGCTGGCCGCCGACGGCGTGACGGTCAACGCGATCGCCCCGGCGCTGATCGAGGACACCGCGATGCTGCCCGGGGACCCCGGCGAGCTCGCGGCGAAGGTCCCCGTGGGCCGGCTGGGAACGCCCGCCGAGGTCGGCGACCTGGCACTGGCGATGCTTCGCAACGGCTACATGACCAACCAGGTGGTGGGCATCGACGGCGGCATGCACCCCGGCTGAGCCGCCTTGCCGTCAGACTGCGCGCCGTGCCCGACGCGCTCCCCCTCCAGGTCGACGGCCTCGGCCGCCGCTACGGCCGGCTGGTCGGCCTCGACCGCCTCGACCTCCAGCTTCGGCCCGGTGAGTGCGTCGCGCTGATCGGCGCCAACGGCAGTGGCAAGTCGACGGCGGTGCGCACGATCGCCGGCCTGCTCGAGCCGAGCGAGGGTTCGGTGCGAATCGACGGCCACGACCCCCACCTCGAGCCCGACGCCGAGCAGGCGCGCGCGGCGCTCGCGCTCGTCCCCGACGCGCCGCTGCTCTACGACGACCTCACCGTCCGCCAGCACCTCGAGCTGGTCACGCTCGCCCATGGCGTCGCGGACGACGGCGCCGAGGACCGGATCGGCGCGCTGCTCGACCGGCTGGGGCTGACCGCACGCGCCGACTTCCTGCCCGCAGAGCTCTCGCGCGGCATGCGTCAGAAGACGGGCCTCGCCTGCGCGCTCGTGCGTCCGGCGCGCCTGCTGGTCCTCGACGAGCCGGTGGTCGGTCTCGACCCGCCCTCGCAGGCGCTGCTGGCCGAGCTGCTGCTCGACGCCAAGCGCGCCGGCACCGCCGTGCTGCTCACGACGCACCAGATGCGCTTCGCCGACGGCGTCGCCGACCGCGCGCTGATGCTGGAGGAGGGCACGGTCCGCGACCGCGGGCCCTGGCGCGACGTTCGCCTGCGCGCCGAGCGCCGCGGCTGGGTGCCCGAGGGTGAGTAGCGCGCTCGCCGCGGCGCGCGGGCGGCGCACACGCGTGCGCGAGATCCGCGCCTGGTGGCAGGCCGTGCGGCCCCCGCCGGGCCTGCTCAAGCGCCTCGAGCCCGTCTACTACGTCTTCATCACGCTGGCCATCGGCGGTCCGTTCGTCTACGGGACGGCGAGCGCTGCGCTGGCCGATGTCACCACGCCGCGGGCGGTCGCCCATTGGGGACCCGGGATAGCGCTCGTCGCGCTGCTGGCCGCGGTGCGCTGGGGCGCCGTGCAGGGACCCGTGGTCTTCTCGGTGCCCGATGTCGCCCAGCTGCTCGGCGCGCCGCTGCGCAGAGCCGAGCTGGCGCTCGGCCGGCTCGCGCGCGGCCTCGCGATCGGCGCGGCGGGCGCGGGGGTGCTCGCCGGGATCACCGTCATCGGCATCGCGAGCGACGGCCGCTCACTCGCCGCCGCCCGCGCCGCCGGCTTCGTCGTAGGGCTGGCGCTGCTCGGGGTGCTCGGCGTCGCGGGCGCCTCGCTCGTGCAGGGCTCGCGACGCTGGGATCGCACGACGCGGCTCGCGGCCTGGCCGGTGCTCGCGGTGGCCGCAGGGCTCATCGCCCTGGCCGGCTCGGGAACGGCAGGCCACGATGTCGCGCTGTGGTGCGGCCCCTGGGGCTGGGCGATCCAGCCCGTCGCCGGCGCGGCGGGCGCCTGGCCGGCTGCCCTCGCCCTGCTGGCCGCTGTCGCCGCCGCGGCGACGGCGCTCGCGCTCGCCCGCCGCGGCCGGACGTCGACGGAGCGCCACCTGGTCCGGGCCGAGGCCCGCGGCGGCGCCGTGGCAGCGCTGTACTCGATGAACGCGCGCTACGCGCGCCGCAGCCTCTCGAGCGTCGGCTCTGGACCCGCCGCCGTGCCACGCGCGCGGCTGCGCCCGCCGCGCTCGGCTCGCTGGGCGATCGCCTGGCGCGACGCCGTCGCCGCGCTCGCCGTGCCGCAGCGGCTCGGCGAGGCGCTCGTGCTCGCCGCCGGCGGGACGCTCGTCGCCCTGCTCAACGCCACGCACCCGGTCGCGGTCGGCGCCGGCGCGCTGGCGGTCTACGCGGGCGCCGCGCGGCTGCTCGAGCCGCTGCGGGCCGAGACCGACAAGCCCGGTCGCGCCCGCGTCCTGCTGCTGGCGCCGATCGGCCGCGTGCTCGCCGAGCACGCGCTGGTCCCCGTCGTCGTCGTGCTCGCCGGAGCGCTGGCCGCAGTGGCGGGCTGCGCGCTCGCCGGGGCGCTCCCTGTCCACGGCGGCGCGGTTGCGACGCTCGCGGTGCTCGCGACGCCCTCAATCGTCCTCTGCGCCGCGCTCAGCAGCCGCCGCGGCGGCCGGCTGCCGGCGAGCGTGATGGCGGTGACCTACGTGGACACGACCGGCAGCTCGATGCTGATCGTCCTGCTCTGGATCATCGCCTTCCCGGTGCTGGCGATCGGCTTCGGCGCGCTGCCGGTCAGCGTCGCCGCGCGCCACGGGACATCGGTCCTGCCGCAGTTCGCCGTGCTGCTGGCCTGCGCACCGCTGGTCCTGCTGGCCGGCCTGCGCTGGGAGCGCTTCGCGCCATGATGGCGTTCAGCGCGCGACGAGCACGTCGCAGGCCGCGTGGCGCACCACGCGCTCGGTGACCGAGCCGTCGATGAAACGGGCGATCGCACTGCGTCCGCGCTGGCCGAGCACGATCAGGTCGGCGCCACGCTCCTCCGCGGCGCCGAGGATCTCCGCCGCCGGGTTGCCGAACGTGTGCACCACATCCACCTGCACCCCGAACTCGTCGAGCAGCCGGCGGGCGTCCTCCAGGTGGCGCCGCCCCTCCCCCGCGTCGCGGTCGGGGTCGGTCGACTGCTCGCCGCGCGGCCCCTCGATGAGCACCGGCGAGACGGTGATGACCGTCGCCTCGAGGTCGGGACCGAGGTGGCCTGCGTAGCGCAGGGCGCGCTTGGCGAACGACGACCCGTCGTAGGCGAAGAGGACGCGCATCAGCCCGCCGCCGTCACGACTTCGCGCTCCTCCTGCTCCGCCTCCGCGGTGACCTCCTCGATGTAGACCTGCACCGCGTCGTCGGGCAGGCGCTGATGCATCGCCAGGAAGTACACGATCAGCGAGACGATCGCCATCGCGAGGACGTCCCAGCCGAAGTGCAGCGTGTTCGTCGGCCCGACGAGCAGTCCGAACGGGCCGCCCTTGGTGGTCGTGTCGAACGACGAGAGGTACGACACGACGCCCAGGCCGATCAGGTACGGGGCGATCCAGGTCGCGTGCTTGAGGTCGAGCCGCGGCCGCTGCTGCGGCGCGGAGAACGTGTAGTTGAGCGCGAGCAGAGCGATGCCGACGAGGATCGCGAGGATCAGCTTGTAGACGACGGCCCAGCCCGAGAAGAGGATCACCTCGTTGGCCACGATGAAGGCGAGCGGCGCGAGCAGACCGCCGGCAGCGAGGCGGTAGGGCCGCTCGCGGTCGGGATCCTGGCGGCGCAGCGCCCCGAAGGCCAGCGGCGCGGTGGCGTACGCGAGCACCGTGGCCGACGTGACGAAGCCGACGAGCTTCTGCCAGCCCGGGAACGGCAGGAACGCGATCATCCCGACGAGGAATGCGAACAGGATCGACCAGATCGGCACGCCGCGGTTGGTGAGCTTCGCGAAGATGCGCGGGAAATAGCGGTTGCGCCCGAGCGCGAACTGCAGGCGCGCGCCGGTGCCGACGTAGAGCAGGCCGGTGCCGCCGGGCGAGATCACCGCGTCGATGTAGAGGATCACCGCCAGCCAGCCCAGGCCCAGCCCGGTCGCGAGCCCGGCGAACGGTCCGAAGGTGTCGCTCTTGCCGCCGAGGGAGATCGAGGCCCAGCCCTTGCTCAGGTTCGACGGCTCGAGCGAGCCCACGAACGCGAGCTGCAGCGCGATGTAGAGGACGACGCCGAGCACCATCGAGCCGATCACCGCCAGCGGGATGTTGCGTCTCGGGTTCTTCGACTCGCCGCCGAGCTGGATCGCCTGCTCGAAGCCGAGGTAGGCGAAGATCACGCCGCCGGAGGCGATCGCCGAGAAGACGCCCTTCGCGCCGAAGGGCGCGAAGCCCGAGTCGTGGCCGGCGCTGGCCGAGAAGTTGCCCGAGTCGAAGTGCGTGACCGCGAGCACGATCACCGCGAAGACGGGCACGAAGATCTTCCACCAGACGATCGTCTTGTTGGTCTCCGACAGCCAGCGGACGCCGAGGATGTTGATGAACGAGAAGAGCAGCATCAGCACGGTCGCGGCGGCGTAGCCGCCCGCGGTCAGCACGGTCTCGCCGCCAGAGCTGTGGGTCAGCGAGATGCCGAGCCAGCCCGTCGCGTACTGGAGCGCGGCCTCGACCTCGATCGGAGCGGTCGTGACGGCGCCGAGGAAGGCGAACCAGCCGCCGGCGAACCCGGCCAGCGAGCCGAACGCGTAGTGCGGGAAGCGCGCCGAGCCGCCGGCGACGGGGAACATGCCGCCCAGCTCGGCGTGCACGAGCGCGAGCAGGATCATCGCGGCGCCGCCGAGGATCCACGAGAGGATCGCCGCCGGGCCGGCGATCTCGGACGCGCTCAGCGCGCCGAACAGCCAGCCGGAGCCGATGATCGATCCGACCGACGTGAACATCAGGCCCACGAAGCCGATGTCGCGCCGCAATTGCGGATCGCCGGCCGATGCCGATCGCGATGGGCCCGTGCCCGTGCCTGCGCCTTCCGTCGCCACAGCAGCTCCCTCCAGCTCGCCGTCCGCGACTCCTACCCGGTTGGGGG
>JAXDHR010000097.1:0-16222 GCA_034664425.1 Solirubrobacteraceae bacterium | reverse complement strand
ACAGCGCTCGCGGCGCTGGCGCGCCATGTGGGAGCGCCGACCTCGCTGCGTGAGCTCGGCCTGTCCGAGGGCGAGCTCGCGGCGGCGACGCAGCTTGTGGCCGAGCAGGCGCCGGACCGGTCTCAGGTCGAGATCGAAGCGCTGCTCTGGGCCGCATGGCACGGCGAGATGCCCCTGACCGCTGTGAGCCCGACGCCATGACCGAGATCACGACACTGCCCGAGGCGGTCGCCGAGTTGGTGCCTGACGGCGATGCGGTCGCGCTCGAGGGGTTCACGCATCTGATCCCGTTCGCGGCGGGGCACGAGATCCTGCGTCAGGGGCGCACGGAGCTGGAGCTGATCCGGATGACGCCCGATGTGCTCTATGACCAGATGGTCGGCATGGGCGCTGCGCGGAAGCTGGTGTTCTCCTACGCCGGCAATCCGGGGGTCGGATCGCTGCACCGGCTGCGTGATGCGATCGAGAACGGCTGGCCGCGGCCGATCGCGATCGAGGAGCATTCCCACGCCGGGATGGCCAACCGCTACGCCGCCGGCGCGTCGGATCTGCCGTTCGCTGTGCTGCGGGGCTACCGCGGCACCGATCTTGCCGCGCACACGCGCGTCGAGCCGATCAGGTGCCCGTTCTCGGGTGAGGAGCTGGCCGCCGTCCCGGCGCTGCGGCCGGACGTGGCGATCGTCCACGCGCAGGAGGCTGACCGGCGCGGCAACGTGCAGTTGTGGGGCATCCCGGGCGTGCAGAAGGAGGCGGTGCTGGCGGCGGCGCGATCGCTGGTCACGGTCGAGCGGATCGTCGACGAGCTGGAGCTCAAGCCGGGCGGGATCGTGATCCCGGGCTGGGTGATCGACGCGGTGGCCGAGGCGCCCGGGGGGGCGCGGCCGTCCTACGCGCACGGCATCAGCGAGCGCGACAACGACGCCTACCGGGAGTGGGACGTCATCAGTCGCGATCGCGACCGGTTCCGGGCCTGGATGGCCGAGCACGTGATGAGCGGGATCGCGGCGTGAGCGTCGCCGTTGCCACCACTGGCGAGGTTCAGACGATCGTCGCCGCGCGCCGGCTGCGCGACGCGGGCTCCGTGTTCATCGGCGTCGGTCGCCCGAGCACCGCCGCGCTCCTGGCCAGTCACGTCCACAACCCCGATCTGGTGCTCGTCTACGAGTCGGGCACCATCGGAGCCAAGCCGTACCACGTCCCGCTCTCGATCGGCGACGGCGAGCTGGCGGCCACCGCGGACGCCGTCGTCTCGGTTCCCGAGATGTTCAACTACTGGATCATCCCGGGGCGCATCGACGTGGCGTTCCTGGGCGCGGCGCAGATCGACCGCTTCGCCAACCTCAACTCGACGGTCATCGGCGCCTACGAGCACCCGAGGACGCGGCTGCCCGGCGCCGGCGGCGCACCGGAGATCGCCGCGGGCTGCGGCGAGGTGGTCGTCATCGTGCCGCACAGCCCGCGCACGTTCGTGGAGCGGCTGGACTTCGTGACCACCGTCGGGCACGGCGATGGTGCCGGCGCACGCGAGGCACTCGGGTTCCGGGGCGCCGGGCCGACGGCGGTGATCACCGACCTGGGCGTGCTCGAGCCCGATCCCGCGACGAAGGAGCTGACCCTCACGCAGGTCCACGAGGGGGTCGAGCTCGAGCAGGTGCGCCAGGCCACCGGCTGGGAACTGCGGGTCGCGGACGCCGTGGCCGTGACCCAGCCGCCGACGGCCGAGGAGCTCGACGCGCTGCGGGAGCTGATCGCGCGATGACCACGCAGGCCTACATCTACGAGGCCGTGCGCACGCCGTTCGGCCGCTACGGGGGCGCGCTCGCCGGTGTCCGCCCGGACGACCTGGCCGCCCACGCGCTGCGGGCGCTGCTGGCGCGCGTCGCGCAGTTGGATCCGGCGGAGATCGACGACGTGATCCTCGGCAACGCCAACGGCGCCGGCGAGGAGAACCGCGACGTCGCGCGCATGGCCGCGTTGCTGGCCGGCCTGCCGACCTCGGTGCCGGGCGCGACGGTCAACCGCCTGTGCGGCTCCAGCCTCGAGGCGTCGATCCAGGCGACGCGCGCCATCGTGAGCGGCGACGCGTCGGTCATCGTGGCCGGTGGCGTGGAGTCGATGAGCCGTGCGCCGTGGGTGCTGCCCAAGCCGGGCAGGGGCTATCCCGCCGGACACGAGACGCTGCACTCGACGACGCTGGGCTGGCGGATGGTCAACCCGGCGATGCCCGATCAGTGGACGATCTCGCTGGGCGCGAGCGCCGAGAAGCTGGTCGGCATGTACGACATCTCGCGCGACGAGCAGGACGCGTTCGCGCTGCGCAGCCACCGGCTGGCCGCGCGCGCCCACGACGAGGGTGTGCTCACGGAGGTCGTGCCGGTGCCCGACGTCGAGCTGGCGCGCGACGAGGCCATCCGCGCCGACACGTCGATCGAGCGGCTCGGCACGCTGAAGGCGGCGTTCGTCGCGGGTGGCACGGTGACCGCCGGCAACAGCTCACCGCTCAACGATGGCGCGGCGATGCTGCTGATGGGCGACGAGCAGGCCGGCGAGCGGATCGGCAGCACGCCACTGGCGCGCGTCGTCGCCACCGGCGTGCACGGCGTCGACCCCGACGTCTTCGGCATCGCCCCGGTCCAGGCCGCCGACAAGGCGCTCGCGCGCGCGGGTCTGGGCTGGGACGACATCGCCGCGGTGGAGCTCAACGAGGCGTTCGCCTCCCAGTCGCTGGCATGCCTGCGCGGCTGGCCCGCCCTGGACCCCGAGAAGGTCAACGTGCACGGCGGCGCGATCGCGATCGGCCACCCGCTCGGCGCCTCGGGCGCTCGCATCCTCGGCCGCCTCGCCCACGAGCTCCACAGTCGCCGTGGCGGCTACGGCCTCGCCGCCATCTGCATCGGCGTCGGCCAAGGACTCGCCATGATCCTCGAAGGCATGGCGTGAAACGGACAGGCATCACCCAACGCGGTTGAGCTTCGCGTACCCGTACGCGAAGCTCCCACAGAGGGCGGCGAGGACCGGGGCGGCGATTCACGGCACCTGCGGCGCGCAGGGTCCTCGCTGCTTTCGACCGCGACGCTGCGCGCCAACGCTTCTTGTCCGACCCAGACGGCGTTGGCGAAGATGGGCGCGGCGCTCGACGGTAAACCGGGCGGTACCGCCTCGTCCGACCTTCGGACGTCGCGACACGGTGACTCCGCACCACCCTGGGACACGGCGACCGACTCTCAGCGACTTTTGTGGACGAACCACCTCCGCAACGAACAACGTGACTACGGCGAATCCGTGGGGTCGCTTTCCGGCCCCTCGGGCCATTCGCTCAGTGACTCCTCGCGGGGGCGCCGGTAGCGCCCGAGTCGGACGCGCTGAATCAGGTCGGCGCGGACTCGGGCCCAGACCCAGACCCATTCCTACAACGACGCAGCTCGGAACCGCCAAAGGGCAAAAGGGACAAACCCATAAACCCTACGCCAGCAGGGGCTTCACGAGGGGTGAGCGACGGGACTCGAACCCGCGGCCGCCGGGACCACAACCCGGAGCTCTACCAACTGAGCTACGCCCACCAGGCCCGCCGGAGTCTAGCGGCCGATCTCAGACGCTGACGGGCAGTGACGGGGCGGGCGGGAGCGGGCGGCGGCGCAGGCCGGTGCCCCCGATGCCGAGCAGGATCGCGGCTCCCGCGCCGATCACGCCGCCCGCGATCAGCAGGCCGACCGCGACCTCGTGCACGAGCGGGACCTTGGCGGCTGCGGAGAGGCGGACGGAGACGCCCGGGGAGGCGTCGGCGTTCATGACGACGACCGACCAGGAGCCGCGGCGCACCGGCCAGTCGAGGATGCGGCGGCCGGTGCCCGTAGAAGCGGCGGCCCAGAAGCGCTTGGAGGCGGGCGGCGCGAGCGCCGCGTTGTCACCGGCGCGGCGGGTGAAATCCGCGCGGAAGGGGTCGAAGTCGAGGTCGATGAGCTCCACGCGCGCGACATGGCCGAGATAGGCCTGGACCTTGCGCGTCGGGCCGATGCCGACGAACACCGGCGTACGCGGAGCGGCCGGTGTCGCGAGCACCCGGACGTCGGCGACGTGGTGGGAGCCGAACATCCAACGCGGCGCGCCGGCGCCGATGTCGAGCTTCTGCGTCGTGAGCGCGCGCGTCGAGGTGGCGTAGCGGTGCTCGCCGGACATCCACCAGCCGTGGTCGTCGGTCTTGGCCGTGGAGGCCCACAGCAGGGCGCCGCCGGCGAGGAGCAGGACCAGCGCGATCAGGGCGACGATCCCGCCCGTGACGATGCCGGCGACCGGCAGCGCGCGGTGTGTCGAAGGGGTCGTCGATTCCATGTCCTGATCGTGCCCCTACGGCACGCCCGCGGCGCGCCTGATAGCTCCCGAAGCACGGTACGGCTGACCCCGTAGACCGCTGGAGCCACCTCGCGTCCGCCGAACCCGGCGCTAGGCTGCGCCCGCGTGGTGCTCCCCCTCTCCCGCCTCACGCTCGTCGTGCTCGCGCTGCTGGCCCTGCTGCCGGCGGCGGCGCAGGCCAAGTCCAAGCCGAAAGGACCCGCGCCGCCGATCCAGTCGCCGTTCGCCTGGCGCGGCGTCATCGAGGGCTACTACGGGACCGCGTCCAAGCCCGCGCCGTGGACGCACGGCGAGCGCACCCGGCTGATCAGGTGGATGGCGCTGCACGGCTTCAACGCCTACGTGCACGCGCCGAAGGCGGATCCGTACCAGACGACGCAGTGGCGCGCTCCCTACTCGCCGGTCCTGCAGCGCAACTTCACGAAGGAGATCCGACTGGCGTCGTCGCTCGGCGTGCAGTGGATCCCCAGCTTCAGCCCCGCCCGCGGAGCTGTCGACGATCCCGCGCGGATCTGCTTCTCCTGCGCGGGCGACATGGACGCCATGCTCGCCAAGCTGCAACCGTTCCTCGCGGCCGGATCGCGCACGGTGATGGTGTCCTTCGACGACATCGAGCGCCAGCTCGGTCCCCAGGACGCGGCGGTCTACGGCGCCCGCTTCCCCGGCACCGCAGCCGAGTACCAGTTCGCGCGCGCGACGGCCGAGTTCCTCAACGCGCTTCTGGCCCGGCTTCCGGCCGGCACCGGACTGCTGACCGTGCTGCCCGACTACGCCGGGACCACCGACAGCCCGTTCCTGCAGGGCATCCGCGAAGGCGGCCTGAACGCGGCGATCGGCGTCATGTGGACGGGCCCGAGCATCCGCGCGTCGAACTTCACCCCCGCGCAGGCGAATTCGTACGCGCAGCTGATCGGGCGGACCCCGATCGTGTGGGAGAACTGGGTCACGCGCGACTTCGTCCCCACGCGCCTGTTCCTCGGCCCCTTCAACGGCGACGCGGATCTCGTCGGCTCGGTCCAGGGCTTCTTCTTCAACCCGATGAACGAGCCGGACCTGAACATGCTTCCGCTCGCGACCGCCGGCGCGTGGATGGCCGATCCGGAGGCCTACAGCCAGCGCGGCGCGTGGCTTGCCGCGATCAAGGAGCTGAGCAAGGGTCGCCAGCCGCTGCTCGGCGAGCTGCGCGCCTTCGCCGAGACGAACTACTCGTCGGGCCTGCTCGCGAAGGAGGCGCCGACGTCGACCAGCCTCCAGAACGCCTACCTGGCCGCGCTCGACACCGGCGCCCGCTGGACCGACGCGCGCGATGCGCTGTCAGCGGAGCTCAAGCTGGTCCTGGACGCAGCGAGCGGGCTCAAGGCGCTCCCGGACAAGCGCATCGCGCAGGAGGCGGCGCCCTTCCTCGCCACGGCCAGGCAGGCGGCCCGCACCGGCCTGCAGGGCGTCGACCTGCTCGCCGCGGAGCGGCCGTCGATGACGCTCCACCGCACGAAGGACGGCTTCACCGGCGTCGCGCTCGCGCCCGACCTGCAGCGGGCCGGCACGCTGCGCACGAAGTTCGGCGCCAACCTCGCCGTCTTCCGCGCTCGCCTCACCGGCCCCTTTCCGCTGTACGTGTACGGGTGCCCGATCCGCGTGCGCGGCTGCGGCGCGCGCCAGGACAACCGGCTCGACGACTTCCTCACGAAGGTCCAGACGGCCGACGCCACCTGGCTGCCGGCGGCCGGCCAGGCGGCCTCCGGCCTGCGGCTGACGCTCCGCGGCAACCGGGTCCGGCGCAAGGCGGACGGCTCGTTCGCGCTTCGCCCGGACGCCTGCGGCGCGCGGTTGCTCGCGGTCGACGGCGCGGGGGGCGAGACCTCGCTCCCGCTCCCGGCCTGCCCGAAGAAGCCGCGCAAGCCGGCGTCGCCGAAGCCCTAGCTCAGGGCTTGAGCAGGACCTTGAACGCGCCGTCCTGCTTCTTCTGGAAGACCTCGTACATGTGCGGCGCGTCGTCGAGCGGGACGCGGTGCGTCGCGAAGTCGTCGACGCCGAGCGGGTCGCTCTCCTCGGTGAGCAGCGGGATGATGTCGTCGGTCCAGCGGCGCACGTTGGCCTGACCCATGCGCAGCTGGATCTGCTTGTCGAACATCTGCAGCAGCGGCATCGGGCTGACCGCGCCGCCGTAGACGCCCGAGATCGAGACGGTCCCACCGCGCTGGACGAGGTCGATCGCCGAGTGCAGCGCCGCGAGGCGGTCGATCGCCGCCGTCTCGATCAGCGGCTGCGCCACCGCGTCGGGCAAAAAGCCGGCGAGCCGGTGCGCGAGCTTGCCGACCGGGGCGCCGTGCGCCTCCATGCCGACGGCGTCGATCACCGAGTCGGGGCCGCGGCCGCCGGTCTGCTCGCGCACCACGCCCGCGAGATCGTCGTGCTCGGAGAGGTCGATCGCTTGCACGCCGTGCGCGCGAGCCCGCTCGAGCCGCTCGGGCACGAGGTCGACCGCCATCACGTGATCGATCCCCTGGTGCTGGGCGATCCGGCAGCACATCTCGCCGATCGGCCCGAGGCCGAGGACGAGCAGCGAGCCGCCGGCGGGCACGTCAGCGTAGGCGACGGCCTGCCAGGCGGTCGGCAGCACGTCGGAGAGGTAGACGAAGCGGTCGTCCGGAGGGCCATCGGGCACCTTGATCGGCCCGTACTGCGCCTGTGGCACGCGCAGGAACTCGGCCTGCCCGCCGGGCACCTGGCCGTAGAGCTTCGTGTAGCCCAGGAGCGCGGCGCCGGTGTCGTACTCGTGCACCTGCGTCGTCTCGCATTGCGACTGCAGCCCCTTGCCGCACATCTGGCAATGCCCGCAGGAGACGTTGAAGGGGATGACGACGCGATCGCCCGGGGCGATGTTCGAGACCTGGCTGCCGACCGCCTCGACGACGCCCATCGGCTCGTGACCGAGGATGTCGCCCGCATCGATGAAGGCGCCGAGGACCTCGTACAGGTGCAGGTCGGAACCGCAGATGCCGGAGGAGGTGACGCGGATGACGGCGTCGGTGGGATGCTCGATGGTCGGGTCGGGGACGGTGTCGACGCGGACGTCGTGAACGCCGTGCCAGGCGAGTGCCTTCATGGGCTCGTGCCTTTCGTGGGGAAGCCTGGGCGCTACCCGGCGCGCCCGCCGCGCTACCGCCGCTCGAGCCGCACCGCGAGTGCGAACACGCCCATACCGGCGAAGGTGAGCCCGACCGCCACCCACATCGGCGCGGTCAGCCCGAGCCCGGCGGCGAGGACGAGGCCGCCGAGCCAGGCGCCGAGCGCGTTGGCGACGTTGAACGCCGAGTGGTTGAGCGCGGCCCCGAGCGTCTGCGCGTCGCGCGAGACGTCCATCAGGCGCATCTGCAGTCCCGTCGGGAGCATCAGGCTCGTCCCGATCAGGAACACCGTCGCCAGCGCGGTGAGCGGATGCAGCGAGGACACGGTGAAGAGGGCGAAGATGCCGGCCATCGCCAGGAAAGCGCCGAAGGTCGACGGAATCGGGCGCCAGTCCATCAGCCGGCCGCCGAGCAGCCCTCCGGCGACCATGCCGATGCCCAGCAGAGCCAATGCCAGCGGGACCGCGGCCAGTGCGAGCCCGGCGCGGTCGGTGAGGATCGGGGTGATGTAGGAGTAGACCGCGAACATGCCGCCGCCGCCGATCGCCCCGGTGGCGAACGCGAGCCAGACCTGCGGCCGGCGCAGGGCGGCCAGCTCGCGTCGCATCGTCGCCTCGTGGTTCGCGGGAGTCCACGGGACGAAGCGCACGACCGCAGCCGCGGTCGCCAGCGCCAGCACGCCGCCCGCCGCGAACGCCGCCCGCCAGCCGAATGCCTGCCCGAGCCAGGTCGCCAGTGGCACGCCGAGGACGTTGGCGACGCTCAGCCCGAGCAGCACGCGCGCCACGGCACGCGCACGGCGCTCGGGACCGGCGAGGTCGGCGGCGACCAGCGATGCGACGCCGAAGTACGCGCCGTGCGGCAGCCCCGACAGGAAGCGGCCGGCGACGAGCAGGCCGTACGTCGGCGCCATGGCGCTCAGCCCATTGGCGGCGGCGTAGGCGAGCATGAAGACGACCAGCACGCGCCGGCGCGGGAACCGGGCGGCGAGCGCCGCGAGCAGCGGCGCGCCGACGACCACGCCGAGCGCGTAGGCGCTGATCAGGTGGCTGCCGCCCGCGAGGCTGATCCCGACGCCGTCGGTGATCTGCGGCAACAGGCCCATCGCCACGAACTCGGTCGTGCCGATGGCGAAGCCGCCTAGCGCGAGCGCGAAGAGCGCGGCCGCGAGCGTCGGCCGGCGCGGCGGAGCGGCGGGCGCGCTCGTCGGGCGCACCCGCGGTTCGGTCGTGACGGTCACTTCATTTGTGATAGCGGCTTCGCGCCCGGCGCTTGTGACGATCCGCGCGGGCGCATACTTCACCTATGCCTTCGCACAAGTGGACCGCCCAGGACCTGCTTGACCTCTCCGGCCGCACGTTCGTGGTCACCGGCGCCAACAGCGGCCTCGGCCTGATCGACGCGCGCGAGCTGGCGCGGGCCGGCGCCCGTGTCGTGCTCGCGGTGCGCGATACCGCCAAGGGTGAGCAGGCCGCGCGGACGATCCCCGGCCTCACGGAGGTGCGCAAGCTCGATCTCGCCGACCTCGCCTCGATCCACGCGTTCGCCGAGGCCTGGGAGGGCGACCTCGACGTGCTGATCAACAACGCCGGGATCATGGCGATCCCCGAGCAGCGCACGCGCGACGGCTTCGAGATGCAGCTCGGCACCAACCACCTGGGTCACTTTGCGCTGACCAACCTGCTGCTCGCCAAGATCACGGACCGCGTCGTCACACTCTCGTCGGGCGCGCACCGGATCGGCAAGCTCGACGTCGACGACCTCAACTGGGAGCGGCGCTCCTACCAGCGCTGGGGCGCCTACGGGCAGTCGAAGCTGTCCAACCTGCTGTTCACGCTCGAGCTCCAGCGCCGGCTCGCCGCCGCCGGCTCGGACGTGCGCGCCATCGCCGCCCACCCCGGGTACGCGGCGACCAACCTCCAGTCGCGCACTCAGAACGCGCTCCAGAACACGCTCATGGCCATCGCCAACCGCGTGATCGCACAGAGCGACGCGATGGGCGCGCTGCCGACCCTCTACGCCGCGACCCAGGACATCCCCGGCGGCTCCTACGTCGGCCCGGACGGGCTCGGCGAGCAGCGCGGGCACCCGACGCTGGTCGGCCGCAGCGGGGCGGCGAGCGACGGCGAGACCGCCCGGCGCCTGTGGGAGCGTTCGGAGGAGCTCACCGGCGTCCGCTTCCCGCTGACCGGCGCCAGCGTCTGAGCGGGCGCATGGCGCGCCACATCGCCCTGCTGCGCGGGATCAACCTCGGCGCGCGCAACCGCGTGCCGATGCCCGCGCTGCGCGAGCTGCTCGCGGAGCGGGGCTACGAGGACCCGAGGACGCTGCTGCAGAGCGGCAACGTCCTCGTCTCGAGCCGCAAGCGGCCGCAAGCCGTCGGGCGCGAGCTCGAGGCGCTGATCGCCGAGCGGTTCGGCCTCGACATCCCGGTCGTCGTCCGCAGCCGTGACGAGCTGGCCGCGGTCGTCGGCGGCAACCCGCTGGCGGGCGTGGCGGCCGATCCGAGGCGCTTGCAGGTCAGCTTCCTCTCCGCTGCCCTTGAGCCCTCGGTGGTGAGCGCGCTCGAGGCCGCCGACCTGGAACCGGAGCGCCTGGCGGTCCGCGGCAGGGAGATCTACGTCTGGCACGCAGCGGGGATCCAGCGCTCCGCGGCGGCCAAGCTGCTGACCGACGCCAAGCTCGGCGTCACGGCGACCGCGCGCAACTGGAACACGGTGACCGCACTGCTCGAGCTCGCCGGCGAGGACTAGCGCGTCTTCGGGCCCTCGAAGCGCTCGAGGCCGTCGTCGGGGATCGGCTCCCAGGTGGCGGCGTTGGCGACGAACGTGCGCCAGCTCGGCCGCACCCCCGGGTCACCGTCGAAGGCGCCGAGCCGGATGCTCATCTGCGCCGGGTCGTCCGGGTCGCGCGAGAACAGGTGCGAGCCGCAGTCGGAGCAGAAGCACTTCTCGAAGCCGCCGTCGGGATGGCGCCACGCCTTGACGAGCTCCGCGCCCGCGAGCAGGCGGAAGCTGTGGCCGTCGATGCGCGCCTGGGCGGAGGACGAGGTGCCGGTCCGGCGCTGGCAGCGGGTGCAGTGGCAGTAGCCCGCGGCGTGCGCGGGCTGGGTGAGCTCGAAGCGCACGCCCCCGCAGAGGCAGCGTCCGCTGGTGGAGGGGGTCATGCCACCGATTGTCGCGCATGAGGCCGATCGGCGGCGTGGGCGGCGCGGGCACCGCGCAGCCCGCTCACGCGCTCGTCACGAGCCGCCCAGGCTCGCATGGTCCGAGGGCCGAGCGGGCGATGTCCCGGCGCATGGTGCGCATGAAGCCGGTGATCGAGCCGACCCCGTTGGCGGTGTCGTGGCGGCCTCGGCTCGACGTGTCCCAGATGTTGCGCTCGAGCTGGTCGGCGTCCGCGGCGAGCAGCCGGAGGGTGTTCGCCCGGCCGACCACGAACGCCCGGCAGCCGGTCTCCTCGAGTCGCAGCCCGATCCCGTAGAGGATCGCGCTGTTCGTGCGCCCGTCGACGCTGACGTGCGCGAGCGGCCAGCGCGCGCAGCGCCGCCACGCGACCATGCCACGGACCGAAGCGCGGATCACGGCCGCGTCGACGCAGCCGGAGAGCTGGCGCGACGCGCGTCGCATCTGCACCAGCGCGATGTGGTCGATCTCCCGTACCGACGCGATGTCGCTCCCGCTCGTCGAGACGGGCGTGCGCAAGGCGGCGTGCGGGCTCGCGCGCGGCGGCCCGACCCGCGCGACCAGGCTCACCACCAGCATCAGCACCAGCGCGGTGCCCAGGCCGGCCGGCACGGCGAGCCGCTGGAGGGTCACCGGGCAATGCTCCCAGGCTCGCGCCCTCCTGTCAGCCCCTGCGGGCGGCTACCGCGATCGCGGCGGCGGAGCGGTCGACGTCGGCGTCGGTCGTCGACCAGTTGGAGAACGAGATGCGCATGATGGCGTCGCCCGCCCACTGCGTGCCGCCGAGCCAGCAGGTGCCGTCGCGCTGGACTGCCTCGACGATCGCCCGGTTGGCGTCGTCGCCGCCGGGGAAGCGCACGAGCACCTGATTGAGCACCACGTCGTTGAGAATCTCGGCGCCGGGGATCTCGGCGAGCGCCGCGGCCATCCGGCGCGCCTGCGCGCAATTGCCCTCGACCAGATTGGCGACGCCATCGCGCCCGAGCGCGCGCAGCGCGGCGTAGACCGGGACGGCCCGGGCCCGGCGGGAGGACTCGGGCACGAAGTTGGTCGGCTCGCGCTGCGCGTCGTCGGCCACGAGGTAGGCGGCGATCAGACTCATCGCGACCTGGTGCGCGATCGGGTCGGAGACGATCGCCAACGCGCCGTCGTAGGGGACGTTGAGCCATTTGTGCGCGTCCACCCCCCATGAGTCCGCGCGCTCGACGCCGCGCACGAGCGCGCGGGTGGACGGCGCGGCCGCGGCCCACAGCCCGAAGGCGCCGTCGACGTGCAGCCACGCGCCGTGTGCCTCGCAGGCGTCTGCGATCGGCTCGAACGGATCGAAGGCGCCTGTCGCGACGTTGCCAGCCTGCGCGCACACGATCGTCGGGACGTCTCGCTCGCCCAGCGCGGCGGTGAGCGCGGCGGGGTCGATCCGGCCCTGCGCGTCGACGGCGACGCGCGTCGCCGTCCCGGTACCGAGCCCGAGCAGCCGCAGCGCGGCGAACACGGTGACGTGCGCCTGCTCGCCGCAGACGACGTGGACCGGCGGCGCGCCGGCGAGCCCGTCGCGCTCGACGTCCCAGCCCGCGCGGGCGAGCACCGCATGGCGGGCCGCGGCCAGGCACGTGATGTTCGCCGCCTGGGCTCCGGTGACGAAGCCGACGCTCGCCGTCGCGGGCAGGCCGAGCAGGTCGAGGACCCAGCCGGCCGCGATCTCCTCGATCGCGGCGGCCGCGGGCGACAGCGAGTGGAACGCCGCGCACTGGTCCCAGGTGGAGACGAGCCAATCGGCGGCGAGCGCCGCCGGCGAGGCGCCGCCGATCACGAAGCCGAAGTAGCGCGGACCGGCCGTGGCCACGATCCCCGGATCCGCGCCGGCGACCAGCGCGTCGATCACCGCCTCCGGGTCCTCACCGCGGTCGGGGAGCGGACCGCCGAGCGCCGCGCGCACCGCGGCGGCGTCGGCGCGTGCCGCGACCGGCCGCTCGTCGAGCGAGTCGAGGAAGCGGCGCGCGTGGGCGACCGCCGCGTCGAGGCCCTGAGCGCGCTCGCTCATGTCAGCCCGCTCGCCGGTTCGCGATCGGCCGGTAGCTCCGGCACGGCTCGCCGCGCAGGCTGGGGCACGGCGGCAGCGGCGAGCCGACGCCCACGCCGCGCACCGCGGGCAGCAGCAACCGCGACGGCATCGCCTTCGAGCGCGCGAACGACACCGTCGCGCGCCGCCGCGGCTGGATCCCGGCGAACGCCCAGATCGGCTGGTCGCCGCGTGGCGACTCGATCGTCAGGCGGACGCGCGAACCCTTCCGGTAGGCGTGGCCCTCGTAGTAGAGCGGGATCGTCACCCTCGTCCAGCGGCCGCCGGGCAGCGGCGCCGCGGTCGCCCGGCGCAGGCTCAGGCGCGGAGCGAGCGGCGTACTGCGCTTGGCGTCGAGCGCACGGACGCTCGTGCGCAGCCAGCCGTTCTGCACGAACGTCTCCTTGCCGTCGGGTCGCACCTCGGACACGGTCGCCTGCAGGTCGACGCTCGGCGCCGACGCGCGGATCCAGGCGTCGACCGCCCCCGCCCCGATCACCGTCGTGTTCCGCCCGAGCGGCGCGCTCACGTAGGACAGCGCGCGGCCCGCGGCCGGCGAGCGCCAGCGGTAGGTCGGCGTGGCGGTCCACAGCCCGCCCGCGCCGCCGGCGGCGTCGCCCGTGAAGCTCGTGGGAGGCCGCGCCTGCGGGTCCCAGGTGAAGGCGTCGCCGCCGGGGCGGGCGGGCTTCGCGGCGCGCAGCGTGCCGCCGGCGCCGAGGTAGAACGAGCGCGCGCGCGTGCCGGCAACCGGCCAGCGCGCGAACGAGCGCTCGTAGCCGGGGGACGGCGCGCCCGGCGTCGAGCCGCCGGCGCCGTTGTCGAACAGCACCCTGACCTGCGGGATGCGCTGGAACGCCCGCTTTGCGGCGGCGTAGCTCGGTCGGGCCTGGATCGGATCGTCGGGGAGCGTCACGCCCGGCACGTCCATCACCGTGGCGAAGATGCCCGGGGCGAGGTTGCGGACCGCGTCGGGGAGCCGCGGCGCGCGCCGCGCGACGTAGAGCTCGAGGAAGTCGTACCAGCGGTTGAACGTGGCCGGGTCGAGCGAGTCGGTATGCGTCCCGTTCGTGAAGGTGAACCACTTGCGCGACGTGCCGGTGAACCGGCTCGCGAGCGCTGGGCAGTGGCCGCCGGTCTGCTCGTCGGTCCACTGGCAGGCGAGGTAGACCGGCGTACGGATCTTGTGCACGAACGTGACCGGCGCCAGCGGGTCGGCGACCCTGGGGGCGTAGAAGCGGTTGCGCTGGACCGACTTCAGCAGGTCGACCGCCTCGGGGTGCAGCGCCTGGTTGGCCTTGCAGGTGCGATCGCCGCCGCGGATGCGCTTCAGCGCCCACGCCTGGCCGCCGGTCGCCGACGCCGCCCTGGCGTCGTGGACGCGGTCCTTCGCCCACGAGAGCGCGAAGCCGGTGTTGAGCTCCCCGCCGGGGTACAGCGTCGCCGCGGTGTCGTCGATCACCGACAGCGGGGCGATCGCGGCGAGGCTCGGCGGGCGCGTGGCGGCGACGAACAGCTGGCTGATGCCGCCATAGGAGATCCCCATCAGCCCGACGCGGTGGTGCAGCACCCAGGGCTGGCGCGCGACCGTCTCGACGACGTCGTAGCCGTCGAGGGCCTGCAGGCGCTCGAAGTAGTCGAACGCGCCACCCGAGCAGCCCGTGCCGCGCATGTTCACGTCGACGACGGCGAAGCCGAGCAGGGTGGCGATCGGCGCGATCGAGCTCTCCGGGCCGTCGGGGTTCGCATAGCCGTAGCCGGAGTACTCGACCAGCGTCGGGTAGGGCCCGCTGCCGCTCGGCAGATGCACGTCGATCGCGAGCTCCGTGCCGTCGCGCGTGGTCAGGTAGCCGTAGCCGCTGGCGGGAAGCTTCTGGCCGTAGGGCTTCGTGCTCGGCGGCGACGAGCGCGTCGAGAGCACGGTCAGCCGGCGCGAGCGCGCCGTGCCGGCGCGGACGCGGTAGCCGCCGCCCGGCCGCACCCCGCGGAAGACGACGCCGCCCAGCGCGCCCGCTCGCCGCGTCCGCCGCGCGCGCCCGCGGCGGTCGAAGAGCGTCACCCGCGCGCCCTTGGCCGTGCCCGTCACCTGGACCTGCTCGACGCTCCCGCGGGCGTCGAGCCCAGCCGCCTGGGCACTGCTCGCCGTGATGGCGAGCGCCATGAGCGTGAGCACTCCGACCCGGATTCGCATTGGGCTGATCCTGTCAGGACTCGGTGAGTTGAGGGGCGACGCCTCGCTCCTGCCTGCGGCTCGCGGTTGACGGCAGGCCAGCCGATTGCGTACCGTCGCCCAGCTGACCGAGCGCGAGAGGAAGGTCCATGCGCAAGCTCCAGAGCCAGGGTGTCCACCACATCACGATCGTGGGGGCCGACCGGCAGACGTCGATCGACTTCTGGGAGGGAGTGCTCGGGATGCCGTTCGTCTTCGAGCAGCCCAACCTCGACAACGCGGCGGAGAGCCACCTCTACTTCGACCCGGGCGACGGGCGGCTGATCACGGTCTTCACCAACGAGGACCGCGTGGCCGACCCGGCGCGCACGCCGACCGACCCGGGCTGCGTGCACCACCTCGCGTTCGCGCTCTCCGCCGCCTCGTTCGCCCAGGCGGTCGAGCGCCTCGATGAGCGCGGCATCCGCCACAGCGGCGTCAAGGACCGCGGCTTCATGGACTCGATCTACTTCGAGGACCCGCTCGGGCTGCTGATCGAGCTCGCCGCGTACCGGTTCGTGCCGCCCGCGAGCTTCACGCACGCCGACGTGCTGCTCGAGGCACATCGGATCCGCGTCGACCGTGACGACTACAACATCGCCCAAGTCCATCTCGCCGACGCGATCGAGGCGCTCGTGCGGCGATCGCGAGGGTCGCTCTCCGAGGATCGCGACCCCGCCGATCCCTATCGCGCGAGGACGGCCTGACTCAGCCCGCCGGCGGGCCGCCGTCGGTGTCTGGCGTTAGGACGGAAGCGCGCGGACGCGCCCGAGGCGTGGCCGGCTCGAGGTCGACGACGAGCGCCGAGTGGTCGCTGAGACCCCCGCGGCGCCAATCGTGCGCGTAGGCGCTCGCGACGGTGCGCAGACCGCAGACGAGCACGTGATCGAGCCGCCAGCCGCCGCGGTCGTGCGCGAACGTCCAGCTCGCCTCGCGCTCGCCGTAACCGTGCAGCGAGCGGAACGCGTCGACCCAGCCGGCGCTGCGCAGGTCGTGGACCAGCGCCCGCTCGGCGCGGTCCCAGCGCTGGCCGCGCTCGGGCCGCAGGCGCCCCGCGCTGTCGTGGGCGAAGCTCAGCACGTCGCCGTCGGGGAGCTCGCGGCGCGGCGTGTTGAGGTCGCCGCAGAGGATCTGCGGGCCGGCCGCCGCGGTCGCGGCGAGGTACGCCGCGATCGCCTCATGGGTCCGGACCTTCGCGAGGTCCGGCGCCGGGGCGATCGGCGAGTGGACGTTGAGGATCTCGATCGCGCCGAGCCGGCAGGCGAGCACACGCTCCGGCCAGGGGACGTCGTCG
>JAXDHR010000096.1:0-74708 GCA_034664425.1 Solirubrobacteraceae bacterium | reverse complement strand
CCAGACCCAGCGTGTCGAGGCGCATCTCCTCACGCGTGGTGCCGAGGGCGACCACCGAGAGGGCCTGCGTCTGACCGCGGGTGAACAGCGCCGAGCCGTGCGTGCGCGGCAGCGGCTTGATCTCGATCGAGATCGGCCGGATCTCCTTCTCGGAGCGGCCGTCCGGACGCTGCTTGCGGACTGCGATGCGCTCGCGGATGACCCGCTTCTCGAGCGTGTCGAACGCCTTCTGGGCCTTTGCGCGGTACTCGGCGTAGGTCTCCGAGTCGGGGCTGCCGGAGTACTGCTCGAGGATCGCGGCCTCGACCGCCTTCGTCGCGTTCTGGCGCTCGAGCTTGTCGTGCGTCGAGGTCGCCTGGTCGAGCGCCTCGCCATGCGAGGCCTGGATCTGGGCGATCAGGTCCTCGTCGGGCTGCGGGGGCGTGATCTCGATCTTCGGCTTGCCGGCCTTCTCGCCGAGCTCGCGCATCGCGGCGCAGAGCTTCTTGATCTCGCCGTGCGCGATGTCGAGCGCGTCGAGGATCTCGGCCTCGGGCACCTCGTTGGCACCGGCCTCGACCATCAGGATGGCCTCCTCGGTGCCGGCGACGACCAGGTCGAGGTCGGACTCGGCGATCTCCTCCTCGGCCGGGTTGACGACGAAGTTGCCCTCGATCTTGCCGATGCGCACCGCGCCGACCGTGGTCGGGAACGGGATGTCGGAGACCGCCAGCGCGGCGGAGGCGCCGTTCATCGCGAGGATGTCGTACGGGTTGACGTGATCGATCGACAGGGTCAGCGAGACCAGCTGCGTCTCGCGCCGCCACCCCTTGGGGAACAGCGGGCGCAGCGGACGGTCGATCATGCGCGCGGTCAGGGTGCCCTTCTCGCCGGCACGACCCTCGCGCTTGAAGAAGGAGCCGGGGATCTTGCCCGCGGCGTACATGCGCTCCTCGACGTCGACGGTGAGCGGCAGGAAGTCGATCCCCTCGCGCTCGTTGCCCGCCGTGGCGGTGCTCAGCACCATCGTGTCGCCCGCGCGGACGACGACCGCCCCGGAGGCCTGCTTGGCCATCTTGCCGGTCTCGAACGAGATCTCGGTCCCGCCGATCTCGACGGAAACCTCGTGAACCTCGGACATATGGTCCTTTCGTGCCCGCGTCTCGGTCGGCGGGCCCCTCTGCATCGTTGACGCTTCGGAAGTTGCTGCGATCCATGGTAGCTCGATGCCCGTAGAGGAGGCGTGTTCGGCTATCACACGCTGCGCCGCGAGCAGCGGCTTCCCGGGACGCCCGACGCCGTCTTCGCGTTCTTCGCCGATGCCGGCAACCTCGAAGCGATCACGCCGCCGTGGCTGCGCTTCGCGATCGTGACCCCGCGTCCGATCGCGATGGGCGTCGGGGCCCTGATCGAGTACCGGCTCGTGCTGCATGGTCTGCCGATCTCGTGGCTCACGCGCATCGAGGCCTGGGAGCCGGGCGTGCGCTTCGTCGATGCCCAGCTCACCGGTCCCTACCGGCTCTGGCACCACACGCACGAGTTCGCGCCCGACGGCGCGGGCGCCACGCTGATGCGCGACACCGTGCGCTACGCGCTGCCGTTCGGCCCGCTGGGCGAGATCGCGCACCGCGGCTTCGTCGCGCGCGATCTGCGCCGCATCTTCGACTTCCGCGCAGCGGAGGTCGGCCGGCGGCTCACTTGACGGTGAGCTTGCCCTCCATGCCCGCCATCCGGTGGCCGTCGACCGGGCAGTAGAACTCGTATGTCCCCGGCTTGAGGTTCGTGGCGACCGACGCCTTGCCGCCGGTGATGACCTTGGTCTTCACCTCGACGCCCTTGCCCTCGATCTCCACGGCGTGCGGGACGCTCGACTTGTTGGTGAAGGCGACCGTCACCTTCCCGGCCTTCGCGCTCAGCGTCTTGGTGTCGAAGGCGAGATTGCCGCTGGGATCCGCGGCGAGCTTGAGCGCCGATCCGCCGCCCGAGCTGCTCGAGGAGGAGCTCGAGGTCTTGGTCGACGAGCTGCCTGCGCTGCTGGAGCCGCTCGAGCCCGACGAGCTGTTGCCGCTGCCTCCGCACCCCGCCACGCCGAGCGCGACGGCGAGCGTCGGCACGGCCAACCACGACGTCCTGATCACGATGGGCTCCTTCATCCGGGGTCGCTAGGGCATACGCGCCGGCTCGCCCCGGGTTCAATCGGCGTTCAGGACAGCGCGCCGTCGAAGACGACCTGCGGGGCGCCGCCCGTGCGCCGCAGCACGCGGATGTGGTCGTACTCGCCCTGGCGCGCCGCCGTCGTCAGCACCACCTGCGCGTGGCCGTTGCGATCGACGCGGAAGGTGCCGGCGCTCGCGCTCCAGTTCGGCGCGTCGCACTGGACCTCGTAGACCGCCGCCGGGTTGCGCGGCAGGCCGGAGACGTGCAGCAGCACCGTCGTGCCGCCGGGGCTGGAGCGCAGCGCGGCGTAGGCCTGCGCCCCGCGCGGCGCGGTCGTCGCCGCCAACGGGATCTCGGGCCCGTACTCCGGGCCGCCGCCGCGCGTGGCGAGCGCGACCACGGCGAGCGCCACGCTGGCGGCGACCACGGCTGCGGCCGTCAGCGTGCGCCAGCGCGGCGTCTGCCAGCGCGGGCGCGTGCGGCGGCGCGGGATCTCGGACGCGACCGCGTCGAGCAGGCGCTCCTCCAGGGCCGGAGACAGCGGCTCCTCGCTCGCGCGGGAGGCCGGCACGGCGAGCGTCAGCAGCCCCGGCAGGGGCGCCAGGCGGGCATGTTCGGCGGCGCAGGCCGGGCAGGTGCGCACGTGCTCGTCCACGAGCGCCAGCTCGTCAGGCTCGAGCGCGTTGAGCACGTAGGCGCCGAGCAGCGGGCGCAGATCACGGCAGGTCTCGGTCATGGGGCGACCCCCATCTCCTCGAGGGCGAGGCGCAGCGAGCGCAGCGCGTACCAGGTGCGGCTCTTGACGGTCCCTTCCGGGAGTCCGCACGCCTCGGCGATCTCGCGCACGCTGAGCCCCCGCACGTGGGCGAGGCGGACGACCTGGCGGTGCTCGGGCGAGAGCCGCTCGAGCGCCGCGGCGACCTGCCAGCCGAGCATCGCGCGCTCGATCGAGAGCCCGCCGCCCTCGTGGTCGGGATCGGGTTCGTGCGAGGCCAGCCCCGGGCGCACCGAGCTGCGACGCCGCGCATCGATGATCGCGTTGCGGGCGATCTGGTAGAGCCAGGTGCGCACCGACCCGCGCTTGGCGTCATAGCGGTCGGCGTGGCGCCAGGCGCGCGTGAAGGTCTCCTGGACGATCTCCTCGGCCGTCTGGCGGTCGTCGAGCGCGCCGAGCGCGAATCCGAGCAGCTCGCCCGCGTAGGTGCGGTACAGCGAGCGCAGCGCGTCTCCTGTGGCGTCGGAGCGAACGCGCTCCATGAGCTGGACATCGGTTGGCATCGGGTCTTCGCGCGGGACTACGCACGCACCCTGGCGCCGGTTCGATCCACGTTCAAGTGCCGGTGATGCGCGCCCATAGCGACGCGTCCGGGCGCCCGGGGTGCAGCACGCCGTCGAGGAACAGGGTCGGCGTCGTCGCGACGCCGGCGCGGATCCCGGCGCGCAGGCTCGCGCGTACCCGCTCGGCGATCGCCGGGTCGCGGCGGTCGGCGTCGAAGCGCTCGACCTCGAGGCCGAGCCGCTCGGCGCGCGCCCACAGATGCGGGTCCTCGAGGTGGGCCTGGTCGGCGAACAGCGCGTCGTGCATCGGCCAGAACGCGCCCTGGCGATCGGCGGCCTCGGCGGCGCAGGCGGCGGCGTGCGCCCGCGGGTGGCTCGCCCGCACGGGGAACTGGCGGAACGCGAAGCGCACCGGCACGCTCGCGAGGTGCAGGTCGAGCGCCGCGCAGAACGGGCACTCGTAGTCGCCGTAGACGATGATCGTGCGCGACCCGGCCGGCCCTCTGACGCGGTCGCCGGGGCCGAGCGGCGGCAGCGGCGCGGACCCGAGGCTCAGGAGCCGTCCAGCGCGTCGAAGATCAGGTTCGCGCCGGGTAGGTCGGCGGGCGAGGGCGCCGCGTAGCTCCAGCGCACGACGGCGTCCGGACCGACGAGGACGAGCGCGCGCTGCGGGAAGCCCTCGGGATGCAGCACGCCGAAGGCCGCGCTGACGGCGCCCTTCGGCTCGAAGTCGGAGAGCTGCTCGATCGACACGCCGAGCTGCTCACGGAACGCCTGCTGCGCCCAGACGGAGTCGCACGAGACGCCGTAAAGCGTCACCCCGCGCTCCCGGAAGTCCTCGAGAAGCTCTTCGTAGACGGCCAGCTGATCCGTGCAGATCGGCGAGAACGCGAACGGGTAGAAGACCAGGACGGTCGTCTTGCCTTCGAGGTCCGCGCGGGTGAAGGCGTCGCCCTCGTAGGTCGCGAGGGAGAACTCCGGGACGGGCTGACCGGCCTCGATCACGCCCATCGGCAGCGGCTCAGCGACGCAGGCCGAGCTCGCGGATGAGCGAGCGGTAGCCCTCGAGGTCCTTCTTCTGGAGGTAGTTGAGGAAGCGGCGGCGCTGGCCGACGAGCATGAGCAGCCCACGACGCGAGTGATGGTCGTGCTTGTGCTCGCGCAGGTGGTCGGTGAGGTGGTTGATCCGCCGGGTGAGCAGCGCGATCTGGACCTCGGTGGCGCCCGTGTCGTCCTCGGTCTTGCCGAACCGGCTGACGATCTCGCGCTTCTCTTCAGGGGTCATGGCGGTCATGTGCGGCGGGGTACGCTAGCACGAGCGCTGACGACCAGATCACGGCCGGCGCCCTTGGCTGAGTACAGCGCGTCGTCCGCGCGCCGCAGGAGCCGCTCGGGCGGCTCGTCGGGCTCCCAGGTCGCCACGCCCAGCGAGACGGTGACGCCGAGCGGCACACCCTCGTGTTCGATCGCAGTGGCGGCGACCTCCCCGCGCATCCGTTCCGCCGCCGCCGCGGCGGCGTCGCGATCGCTGTCGGGCAGCACCGCGAGGAACTCCTCGCCGCCGAGTCGCCCGAGGTGGTCCTCCGCGCGCATGTGGTGGCGCAGCGCGCCGGTGACGGCGACGAGCACGTGGTCGCCGGTCTGATGGCCGTGCTCGTCGTTGACCGCCTTGAAGTGGTCGATGTCGATGATCGCGATCGACAGCGGCCGGCCGTGGCGGCGCGTGCCCGACACGAGCGAGCCGAGCTGCGTGAGGATGAAGCGGCGGTTGGCGAGCCCGGTCAGCGGGTCCTCGAAGATCAGCGTCTCGAGCCGGCGGGACTGCTCGACGAGCTCCTCCTGGAGCACCTTGGTGCGCGCCGCGGCGGCGATCCGGGTCACGAGCTCGCCCTCGGAGATCGGCTCGACGAGGAAGTCCTGGACGCCCTGGTGCAGGGCGGAGACGGCCACCTCGAGATCGAGCGCGGCACGCTCGAGCAGCACCACGGCGGTGCGGAAGGCGTCCACGTCGCCCTTGATGGCGTGCAGCAGGGCCTTGCCCGTGCTCGTCCGGCAGAGGTCGACGTCGACGACCGCGACGTCGGTCGGCGAGTCCTGGCAGACCGCGACCGCCTCCTCGGCCGTCTCGGCCTCCGCCACCACATGTCCGACACGAGCCAGGATCCCTCCGAGCTGCCGCCGTCTCGGCGCATCCCCGTGCGCCAGCACCACCCGCATGGCCGATGCTCTACCCGCAGGAGCGGTCACCATGCCTCGTCTTGCCGGGATCAGGTGCAGACCCGACGGGTCTCGACCACATCGCGGTCCATCTGCTCGATCAGCGCCGCGACGCTCTCGAACCGCTGCTCCCCGCGCAGGCGGCCGATGAACTCCAGCGCGAGCGTCTGGCCGTAGAGGTCGCCGTCGAAGTCGAGCAGGAACGCCTCGACGAGCAGCCCCCGACCCGTCTGGAACGTGGGGCGGACGCCGACGTTGACCGCCGCGAGGTGATCCTCGCCGCCAATCCGGGCGCGGCAGGCGTAGACGCCGTGGTCGGGCACGACCAGCCGCGGATCGGGCACGAGGTTGGCGGTCGGGTAGCCGAGCGTGCGCCCGCGCTTGTCGCCGTGAACGACGGTCCCGCGCATCTGGAACGGCGCACCGAGGAAGCGAGCCGCGGCCTCGACCTCCCCAGCCCCGATCAGGCCCCGGATGTGCGTCGAGGACACCACGGAGCCGTCGAGCTCGACCATCCGGCTCACGCGCGTCTCGAACGCGGTCTGGGCGCGCAGCAGACCGGCGTCGCCGCGGGCGCGGTGGCCGAAGCGGAAGTCCTCGCCGACCGAGACGCTCCGCGCGCCGAGGCGCTCGATCAGCTCGTGCTCGATGAACGCCTCCGGCGACTGGGCGGCGAAGGAGCCGTCGAAGGGGATCACCACGAGCTCGCCGACACCGAGCGCGGCGACGAGGTCGGCCTTGATCTCGAGCGTGGTGAGCAGCTTCGGAGCCGACGCTGGGGCGACGACGGCACGCGGGTGCGGCTCGAACGTGAGCACCGTATCGGCGCCTCTGATCACCTCGCGATGGCCGATGTGCACGCCGTCGAACTCGCCGACGGCAAGATCGCGTGCCCGCTGGCGGGCGTCGGGAAGCCAGGTGACGTCCATCAGGGATGCGACGAGGTCGGGAGCGGGTGCATCTAGCCGCGAAAGCCTACGACGGGCTTGAGCAGGCCGCCCTCGCGCGGCTCGGCCAGGGCGATCAGCCCGGCGTCGTCCTCGAGCCGCACGTGCGGCCCTGCGACGCCCACGGCCGCGGGGACCGCGACGCCGTGCGCGGCGCGCTGCGCGTCATCGCCCGCCAGCCGGACGGCGGGTAGGAAGGCGAGCGCCTCGTCGAGGCTCAGGAATGACTCGGTCCCCCCCCACCCGGCGTCGGCGACGTCGAAGTGCCCGATCCGCGTGCGCCGCAGGGCCAGGCAGTAGGCATCGTCGAGGTCGGCGATCAGCGAGCGCACGTAGGTCCCCGAGGAGCAGTCCACGACGAAGTCGGCCTCGTCGCCCGCGCGGTGCTCGAGCGCGAAGCGCGAGACGGTGACGGTGCGCTCCGGGATCTCGACCGCCTCGCCGCGGCGGGCGAGCGTGTAGGCGCGCTGGCCGCCGACCTTGATCGCCGAGTAGGCGTGCGGGCGCTGGCGCAGCTCCCCCGTGGGCAGCACGAGCGGCTCCGGCGGCGTCCGGCCCGGTGCGATCTCGCCCTCCGGGTCGCCGGTCGTCGACGTCCAGCCGAGCCGCGCGCGCACGGCGTAGCGCTTGGGCAGGGCCATGAGGAAGCGCTGCACGCGCGTCGCGCGGCCGACCAGCACCAGCAGCAGCCCGGTCGCGAACGGGTCGAGCGTGCCGGCATGGCCGACCTTGACCCCGCGACCGAGCCGTCGACGCTGCTGGGCGACGACGTCGTGCGAGGTGATCCCGGCCGGCTTGTCGACGAGGACGACGCCGTCGACGCCCACTAGAGCTGCTCGGCCAGCGCGCTGCGCAGGAACTCGACGAGCTCCGCGAACTCCATGTCGGTCGAGAACCCCGCCGCGCGCCGGTGCCCGCCGCCGCCGCCGGCCCGGGCGATCCGGGAGACGTCGACGCGATCGTCGGTCGCGCGCAGCGAGACCTTGCGCTTGGAGCCGTTGGCGCTCAGCTGGTCGCGCACGAGCCCGGCGACGAGCGTGCCCTCGACCGAGCGCAGGTGGTCGACGACGCCCTCGGAGTGGCTCTCGTCGGCGCCGGTCGCGCGGTAGTCCTCGCGCGTGAGCTGCGCGAGCGTCAGCAGGCCGCCGTCGTAGCGCTGAACGGCGCTGAGGCCGCGCGCGAGCAGCTCGATCTTGCCCTGCGGGATGCCCTCGTAGAGGCGCTTGTAGATCCCGTGGACGTCGACGCCGCCCTCGATCAGCTCGGCGGCCATGCGGTGCGCGACGGGACCCGTCGTCTCGTACATGAAGCGCCCGGTGTCGGTGACCAGGCCGACGTAGAGCGCGTCGGCCATCTCCGGGGTCGTCTGCACGCCGAGGCCGTGCGCCAGGTCCCAGACCATCTCGGCGGTGCACGAGGCGTGCGCGTCGACGTGGTTGTAGGTCCCGAAGCGCGTGTTGTCGTGGTGGTGGTCGATGTTGAGGATGTGCGCGCCCTCGCGCTTGAGCACGTCGGCCGGGGTGCGGTCGATGTTGCCGCAGTCCAGGAACACCAGCGCGCGCTCGTCGAGGTCCGCCGGCGGCTCGGTGACCAGCTGCTCGATCTCGATGAAGCGGTACTCGTAGGGCAGCGGGAACTCGTCGGCCGCGAGGAACGCGAGCGCGTCCTTGCCGACCGCGGCGAGCAGGCGCTGCATCGCCGCCAGCGAGCCGACAGCGTCCCCGTCCGGGCGCTCGTGCGTGACAAGCAGGAACTTGTCGTGCCCGCGCAGCTGGGCGAGCATCTCCTCGCGCGAGGAGCGTGCGCCGTTGGCCGTCACCGCTGCTCCTCCTCGGCGAGCAGCTGGTTGATGCGCTGGCCGCGGTCGACGGTGTCGTCGTAGGCGAACTCGAGCGCGGGGGTGTGCTTGAGCCGCAGCTCCCCGGCGACGCGCTTCTGCAGGTAGCCGTGCGCCGAGCGCAGGCCGTCGAGGCTGCGCCGCCGGACGGGCTCGTCGCCGAGCACCGAGACGAACACGCGAGCGTGCCTGAGGTCAGGGGATGTGTCGACGGCGGTCACGGTGACGAAGCCGACCCGAGGGTCCTTGAGCTCGGATGTGATCGCGTCGGAGAGGACCTCCCTCATGGCCTCGTCGACGCGTCGCATCCGGTCGCCGCTCATCCTACGTCCTCCAGGTCGCTCCAGGAGGCGACCAGCCGCTCGACGACCACGCCGTCCCCCACGCGTGCGTAGAGCGCGCGCTCGATCGCGTCCGCAGCATCGTCGCAACGGCGCGGAGAGCCGGCCGCGACGGCCACCGCCAGCGTCGAGCGCTGCCACGCGTCCTGGTGGGCGACCTCCGCGACGGAGGCGCCCATCCGCTGGCGCAGGAGCGCCTTGACGCGGTTGAGCTCGGCGCGCTTGCCCTTCAGCGAGCCGACGGATCCGAATGTGAGGTGCACGCGCATGAGGACGACGAACGCCGGCTCGCCGGTGCGGGCGGGATCCAACTCCTCAGGACAGCGTGCGCTCGACCTGGCGCGTCTCGTAGACCTCCAGGACGTCGCCCTCCTTGACGTCCTGGAAGTTCTGGAGAACGATGCCGCACTCGAATCCGGCCTGGACCTCGCGCACGTCGTCGGAGCCGCGCCGCAGCGAGGCGACCTCGCCGTCGTAGACGACCGCGCCGTCGCGCACGAGCCGCACCTTCGCCCCGCGGGTGATGTGCCCGTCGGTGACGTAGGAGCCGGCGATCGTGCCGATCCGCGAGGCGCGGAAGATGGCCCGGACCTCGACCTGGCCGACCGTCGCCTCGACCTCCTCCGGCGCCAGCATGCCCTGCATGGCGTCGCGCAGGTCCTCGAACGCGCGGTAGATGATCGAGTAGGTCCGGATCTCGACGCCCTCGCGGTCCGCGAGCTGAGCGGCGTCGCCGACCGGCCTGACGTTGAAGCCGATCACGATCGCATCGGAGGCGGCGGCGAGGTTGACGTCGGACTCCGTGATGCCGCCGACGCCGGACGAGATCACCGTCACCTGCACGTCGGTCTGCGGGAGCCGCGAGATCTCGTCTTCGAAGGCCTCCAGCGAGCCCGACACATCGGCCTTGAGCACGAGCGCGACCTCCTGGAGCGCGGCGGCCGTCTGACGATCGAAGATCGACTCCAGCGACACCTTGCGGCCCGAGCGGCGAGCCTGCTGCTCGAGCTTGAGGCGGTTCGCGCGCTCGGACGCCTGTGACCGCGCGGTGCGGTCGTTGGCGACGACGCGCACGTGCTCGCCGGCCTCGGGCACGGTGTCGAACCCGAGCACCTCGACCGGCTCCGACGGCCTGGCCTCCGTCACGCGGGTGCCCAGGTAGTCGGCCATCGCCCGCACGCGGCCCCAGTGGGCGCCGGCGACGAGCGCGTCGCCCACCTTCAGCGTGCCGCGCTGGACGAGCACGGTGACGACCGCGCCGCGACCCGGGTCCAGGCGCGACTCGATGACCACGCCCGACGCCTCGGTGTCCGGGTTGGCGCTCAGCTCCTCGATCTCGGCGACCAGCAGGATGTCCTCGAGCAGCTCGTCGAGGTTCTGGTGGGTCTTCGCGGAGACGTCGACGAACATCGTGTCGCCGCCCCACTCCTCGGGCTGCAGGCCGAGCTGGGTCATCTCCTGGCGGACGCGCTCGGGCTGAGCGCCCTCCTTGTCGATCTTGTTGACCGCGACGATCATCGGCACGTCGGCCGCCTTGGCGTGGTCGACGGCCTCGCGCGTCTGCGGCCGAACGCCGTCGTCGGCGGCAACCACGATCACGGCGATGTCGGTCGATTGGGCGCCGCGGGCGCGCATGGCGGTGAACGCCTCGTGGCCCGGCGTGTCGAGGAAGGTGATCGTCTTGTCGTCGCGGTGGACCTGGTAGGCGCCGATGTGCTGCGTGATGCCGCCGGCCTCGCCCGCGGCGACCTCGGTCTCGCGGATCGCGTCCAGCAGCGACGTCTTGCCGTGGTCGACGTGGCCCATGATCGTCACGACGGGCGGGCGCGGCTCGAGCTCGTCCTCGGAGTCCTCGAACTCGGGCGCGGCTTCAGCCTCGTCGGCGGCCGAGACGATCTCGATCTCCTTGTCGAACTCGTCGGCGAGGATCTGGATCGTGTCGTCGGACAGGGTCTGGGTGACCATGGCCATCTCGCCCAGGCTCATCAGCTTCTTGATGATCTCCGGGACGGGAACGCCGAGGTACTCGGAGACGTCCTTGACCGTCGAGCCGGAGTTGATCCGGATCGTCTGTGCCTTGAGGGCGTTGACGTCCTGCGCGGCGGGCTCCTCGAAGGTGCCGCGCCGGCGCCGGCCTCCGCGTCGCCGCGGCGGGCGCCGCGGGGCGTAGCCGCCCGGACCGCCGCCGGGGCCGCCGGGACCGCCCGGGCCGCGCCGCGCGGCCTGCGAGTCGATGACCACGCGCCGCACTCCGCCGCCCGCGCCGGGGGCGCGCTCGCCCTGCAGCGAGGAGCGCGTCGGGCGCTGGCGGTTGGCGCCGGCGCCGCCCTGGCCCGGCTGGCCCGCCTGGCCGTTGCGGTCCGGCTGCTGGCGCGCCTGCTGCTCGCGCTGCTGCGCCGCCTTGCGCTCCTGCTCCTGCTGCTGGCGGCGCTGCAGCGCCTCCTGCGCGGCGCGCGTCGTCGGGCGGTTGAAGCCCATGCCGCCGGCGGCGGGTGCCTGCGGCTGCGGCTTCGGCTTGGCGCCGTTGCCGGTCTCCTTCGGCGGAGTCTTGCCCGTCAGCGCACGATCGGCTTCGCCCTCGTCGACGGCGGAGGCGGCGGCCTTGACGTTCAGGCCGTACGCGTTGAGGCGCTTCATCACCTCCGCGGTCGGCATGTCGTACTGCTTGGCTAGCTCGTGGACGCGCTTCTTGGCCATGTGTGTATGAAGTCTACGGTCTCTGGCGGGATGGATACGGGCGTCTTGAAGGCGCGGTGGAACCCGCGGCGGGCCACCGCGGTCTCCCAGCACTCACGGGAGGGATGGAGCCAGGCGCCCCGTCCAGGCGACGTCCCGTGGGGGTCGGGCACGACCCGGCCCTCCACGGTAGCGAAGCGGTGCAACGCGCTGCGCGGGGCGCTCATGCCGCAACCGGCGCAGCGGCGTGGCGAATCTCCCGCCGTCAGGTCTGCCCGACGACGTCGGAGTCCTGGTTGGCGAGCGCCTGGTGGGAGTCCAGGCCGCAGTAGCGCGATCCGGGCAGGGCGGCGTTCGGGCAGCGCCGGCCGTTCGCGAGGATCGCGTGACAGCGGCCGCCGACGTCCTCCTCGCCCTCCTCGTACTCGCCGTCGGACTCCTGCTTGGAGAAGTCGGTCTCCGAGCGGATGTCGACCCGCCAGCCGGTGAGGCGGGCGGCGAGGCGCGCGTTCTGGCCCTCGCGCCCGATCGCCAGCGAGAGCTGGTCGTCCGGGACGATGACCGTCGCCTGGCGGTTGGAGTCGTCGACGAGCACCTCGCGAACGCGCGCGGGGCTGAGCGCCTTCGCCACGAAGCGGGCGGGCTCGTCGTTGTACGGGATGATGTCGATCTTCTCGCCGCGCAGCTCGGACACGACCATGCGCACCCGCGAACCACGCGGGCCGACGCAGGCGCCGACCGGATCGACGCCGTCGGCGTGCGAGACGACGGCGATCTTCGAGCGGTAGCCGGGCTCGCGGGCGACGTTGGTGATCTCCACCAGGCCGTCGGCGATCTCCGGGACCTCGAGCTCGAACAGGCTCTTGATCAGCTCCGGGTCGCGGCGCGAGACGATGATGCTCGGCCCGCGCGTCGACGAGGAGACCTCCTTGATGACGGCCTTGATGCGCTGCGAGTGGTCGTAGCGCTCGCCGTCGACCTGCTCGGACTTGGGCAGCAGCGCCTCGACGCGCTCGCGCAGCTGCACGAGCGTGTAGCGGGAGTCCGACTGCTGGACGATGCCGGTGATCAGCTCGCCGACGCGGTCGCGGTACTCCTCGAACATCATGTCGCGCTCGGCCTCGCGGATCCGCTGCAGGATCACCTGCTTGGCGGTCTGCGCCGCGATCCGGCCGAAGTCGGCCGGGGTGACGTCGCGGGTCTCGATCTGGTCCTCGAAGTCGGCGAGCCGCTGGGGGTCGATGTCGGGCGCCTCGGGGATGATGACCTCACCGGTCTCCGGATCCACGCGGCGCTCGAGCGCGCCGGTGGCCTGCTCCTCGGCCTCGTCGAGGAGCTGGTCCTCGAGCTCGGGCGGGAGCAGGAACTCCTCGACGATGAAGTCGCCCGAGTCGCGATCCACGCGGACCCGGGCGTAGCGCGCAGCACCGGGCTGCTTCTTGTAGGCGGAGAGCAGGGCGTCCTCGAGGGCGCCCATGAGCTTCTCCTCCGCGATGCCCTTCTCGCGGCCGAGCGCCTTGACGGCTTCGACGAGCTCTTGAGACATGGGCTAATCCCCCAGCAGGTTCGATCGATGGATGTCGTGGTAGGCGATCGACACGACGCCGGTGTCGGCCGCCACGGTCACCGCGTCGTCGGTCGCTCCCAGCAGCTCGCCCGTGTAGGAACGTCGCGTGGGCGGGGTTCCAGAACCAGCGCGGGTGCGGACGCGCGCCCGCCTGCCGACGTAACGGCGGAAGTGCTCGGGCTTGGTGAGCGGGCGCTCGGTGCCGGGCGAGGAGACCTCGAGCGCGTAGCGCTCGCGCAGCTCGGGGAGCTGCTTGGTCACGCGCTCGCACAGCTCGAGCGTGACGCCGCCCGGGTGGTCGATGAAGAGTCGGACCAGGCGGCCGCCGACGACCTCGGCGAGGATCACCTCAACGCCGGGCTCCGTCTCGGCGAGACGGGCCTCTATCTCTGCCTGGATCGCGCTCATCGTCACCCCCTCCAAAAAGGTCCTGTTACATGAAGAAAGCGGGCGAGCGCCCGCTTTCCGAAAACGGCCCGAGGCCGCGAAAGCTGTGTCATGAGGGTAGCACCGGGACGCAAGCCCGGAGCATGCCGCAAGCTCCCTCTCAGCCCGTCGTCAGGCCGCCGCGCGGGCGCGATCGCGGTAGATCCGGTAGTCGCGCCGATCCGGTTTCATGGTGGCGGCGAGCACGAGCGGCTTGCGCGCCTCGGCCGGACGGCCCAGCTCCATCAGCGCGCGGCCGAGGCAGAACAGCGCATAGTCATTGGTGGGTGCCTGCTCGACGACGGCCTCGAACTCCGCGCGCGCCTCCTCGAAGTGGCGCGAGCGGAAGTACGCGCGTCCCAGCGCCTCGCGGATCGACGTCTTCTCGGGCTCCAGCCTGGCGGCCTTGGCCAGCGGCACGGTGGCCTGATGGAACTCCCCGTCGGCCAGCAGGGCGTGGCCGCGCTGGTAGAGGTCGTACACGTCGTCCATGTGGAGCAAGTGTAAAGGGCCGTCCGGGCGTTCCAATCGCTCCGAGAGACGGCTCAGAGCGGTGGGAGCGCCCACCAGGCGCGCAGCCGGCCGCCGACGCCGTGGCCGCGTCCGAGCTCGCTGCGCAGCGCGCGCCGCTGCGAGCGCGTCGGCTCCGCGCTGCGGCCGCTGTAGCGGGCCTCGCGGATCGTGCGGATGTACGCCGCCGCGGCCGGTGTCCGCGCGAAGGAGCGCTCCAACGCGCTCAAGGTCGTCCCCGGTCCGCCGCGCCGGCCCGTCCGCCGCAGCGCGCGCTCGAGCTCGTCGACCGCCGGGCGCCCCGGGCGGCGGATCCGCCAGGCCGCCCACGTCGCCGCGGCGAGCGCCAGCAACCCGATCACCGCGAGCAGCGGGATGCGCCACCACGGCGCGGGCTCGGCGACCGCGGCGAGCGGGATCCGCGTGCCGCCCTTGTCGCCCGGCAGCAGGGGCGCCCGCGGCGACGCGCCCGTCGGCCCCGTTCCGGTCGCCTCGTCGGGCTGGTTGCGCGGCGGGGCCGCCGCCGGTGTCGGGTCGAAGGTGACCCAGCCGATGCCCGAGTACCAGACCTCGACCCAGGAGTGCGCGTCGAGGTCGCGGACGACGTACTCGTTCGCCTTGCGGTCGAGCGCGCCCGAGGTGAAGCCGGTGGACACGCGGGCCGGGACGCCGCCCATGCGCAGCAGCAGCGCCATCGCGCCGGAGTACTGCTGGCAGTAGCCGGACTTCGCCTTGAGCAGGAAGCCGGCGAGGTTCTGGCCGTCCACGGGCGGGGACTCGGTGTAGGAGAAGGCGTCGCCGCCGAGGTAGCGCAGCACCTTCGCGACGTAGTCCTCCTGGTCGTGGGTCCCGCGCTTGAGCCGCTGCACGAGCTTCCATACGCCGGCGTACGGGCCATGGTCGAGCACGTCGCGGGCCACCGCGATGCTCCCCGACGTCGTCCCGTCCTGGGGCGCCGCCGGCGGCTCGCCGCTGCCGTAGGTGGGGAAGTACACGAGCTGCGAGACGGTCGGATTCACGGGCCGCGGCGGCTTCTGCGGCAGCCACAGCCGCAAGTAGGGCCAGACGACGCGGTCGTCGGGCGGGGGCGCCGCGTGGCGCTCCTCCTCCGTCGGCTGCGGGGAGTAGATCTGCGCGGTGTAGGCGTCGCCGCGCTGGAGCACGCGCGGCGACCCGAACGTCCCGTCGCCCTGCATCGTCGCGAGGTCGCCGGGCGAGTTGACGTCGAAGGCGTAGCCGCCGGTGATGAACTGCGACGTGCGCAGGTCCTGCACCGTCACGCGGATGCGCTCCGTCCAGCGGTCGACCGCCTGCGGGTCCTGCGGCGTCGAGATGTCGCTCGAGAAGCCGTCGTCGGCGTGGATCCAGTGACGCCCGTCGAACGTCGTGAGGTTCTCGGCCTTCCAGTACGCCGGCCGCTTGGCGCGCACGCGCAGCATCTCGCGTCCGTCGCGCGGCCAGCGCAGCGGGCCGTAGGAGTGGTCCCACGAGTACGCGGTGGTCTTCGAGGTCGAGGCGTCGAGGGCCCACGCCTCGTAGTCGAACCACGGCGAGCCGCCGTTGATCAGTGGCGCGATCAGGAGCCCGCCGACCACGGCCACGGCGGCCACCGCGCCGGCCGAGCGGACGTCGCGGACGCGTAGCCGCTCGAGGCGCAGGAAGGCGAGCACGAGCATCGCCAGGAGCGCGCCGCGCAGGAACTCGCCGCTGAAGCTCAGCGTCACGGTCGGGACCGCGTAGAGCACGACGAGCACGAGCAGGGCCAGCAGCGGAACGCCGAGGCGGCCGTTGCGCCGCGGCCAGAACGCCGCCAGCGCGGCGAGGGCGACGAGCGCCGCGCCGCCCACCGGGATCACGAGGCGGATCCACGGATCAAGCCCGCGGTAGGGGACCCGGACCCCGGGCAGCGCCTGGATGCCGCGCGAGATCCCTGAGACCAGCTCGTTCCAGTGCGAGGGATGCAGCTGTCCGCGCGGGATTCCTCCGGCGAGCATCGCCAGCACGATCGCGACGGCCGCGATGCCCAGCCCGGCGACGTGCGGGAGGCGCCCCGGCAGCCGCCGCGCCGCCCACAGCGCCGCTGCCGCGGCGGCCGCGACCAGCAGCGCGACGCCGCCGCGCCCCGGCACCCCCGGCTCGAGGAGCGCCATCCAGTGCAGGACCGCGAAGCCGGCGAGCAGCACGAACGCGAGCCCGCGCGCGACCGGCAGCGGGAGCGTCGGATCGCGTGCGTCGCGCGCGTCCATCAGCCGCCTCCGGTGGCCGCCAGCGCGGCCGCGGCGCCCGTGCGGGTGGCGACGTAGCCGAAGCAGCCCGAGACCTCGATCACGGCACGGCGCCCGGGCAGCTCGGCGGGGATGATCAGCAGGCAGCCGCCCGGGGTGCGCCCGAGCCCGCGCGGCGGCCGGTCCAGCGGCCGGGCCGCGACGAGCATCACGAGCCCGCGACGGTTCTGCGCTGCGACGAGCGACGGGCCGGTGTGATCGGCGACGAGCGCCAGCCGCACGTGCGACTGCGGCCAGCCGAGCAGATCGGGCTCGACCACGATCGCGCGGCGGTCGCCCGGGAGCAGCAGCGCGCAGCCCCGGCGGCGCGCGAAGTGGAGGGTGAGCGAGGCGGCGGCGCGAACCGCGGCGTCGAGCGCATCGGGGGAGGTCGGCGAGCGCGGATCGAGCACCACCAGCGGGCGCGAGTCGGCCTCGGAGATCAACTTGCGCTCCATCAGCCCGGCACCGCGCGCGAGCGCCGGCCAGTGGATGCGCGAGGCCGGTGACCCTTCGCGCGCGGGGCGCAGGCCGTCGATCTCGGTCTCGGCCGCGGCGATCAGCGCGGCTCGCGCATGGGCGGCGACCGCGTCCCCACCGCCACCCGTCGCCACGACCGGCGAGGTCCGCGGAAGCACGAGCAGCTCGTCGCCGTGCGTGCCGCGGACCGTGCGCTCGGCGAGGCCGAACGGGTCGCGCAGCACGAGCGCGGGCGGCTCGAGCACGCGCCGCCCGCGGCGGGCGAAGGTCACCTCGACCCGGACCCGCGCGCGCCGGCCGCCCGGCTTGAAGCGCACGGGCTCGGGCAGCAGCGGCTCGTCGATCCACCCGGGCGGCAGCGGCAACCGGCCGGCGAAGGCGTCGATCTCGACCCGGAGCGGCTCCTCCTCGACCACGCTGCGGCGGCTGATCGCACGCTGGACACGGGCGCCCCGGGCGCCGAGCCCGATCCACGCGGCGGCGCCGAGTCCGAGCAGCAGCAGCGCCGAGCCCGTGACGTAGAGCGGCTCCGCGTCGAAGGTGCCGGCGACGAGCAGCAGCACGAGCCCAAGGCTCGCGCAGCCTGCCGCCGAACGCACGGACGCCCCTACAGCGCCGGCGTCGCCGACACGGCGTCGGCGACGATCGTCGCCCGCTCGATCCCCGCCGCCTCGGGGACGAGCATCAGCCGGTGCGCGAGGACGGACGGCGCGAGCGCCTGCACATCGTCGGGCAGCGCGTGGTCGCGGCCCTGGACGAGCGCGCGAGCCTTCGCGGCGCGCAGCAGCATCAGGCCGGCGCGCGGGGAGGCGCCGAGCTCGACGCGCTCGTCGGCGCGCGTGCGGCGCAGCAGCGCGACGACGTAGTCGCGTAGCGCCTTGGACGCGTGCACGCGCATCCCGGCCTCGATCGCATCGAGCACCTCGGCGCGGTCGGCCACCTGCTCGAGCTCGAGCACGCGATCGCCGCTCTCGTGGCCGGCGAGCATGCCCGCCTCGGCCTCGGCGTCGGGGTAGCCGAGCGACAGCCGGACCATGAAGCGGTCGACCTGGGCCTCGGGCAGCGGGTAGGTGCCCTCGTACTCGACCGGGTTCTGCGTCGCGAAGACGAGGAACGGCCGCGCCAGCTCGTGCGAATGCGCGTCGACGGTGACGTGGCGCTCCTGCATGCACTCGAGCAGGCCTGACTGCGTCTTCGGCGAGGCGCGGTTGACCTCGTCGACGAGCACGACGTTGGCGAAGATCGGACCCGGCCGGAACTCGAAGCGCGCCTCGCGCTGGTTGTAGACGTTCGTGCCGACGATGTCGGCGGGCAGCAGGTCGGCGGTGCACTGGACGCGCGCGAACGCGCAGTCGACCGAGCGCGACAGCGCCCGTGCGAGCGCCGTCTTGCCGACGCCCGGGTAGTCCTCGACGAGGATGTGGCCCTCGGCGAAGAGGGCCACGAGCACGCGCTCGAGCACCTCGTCGCGAACCTTCACCGCGCGGCGCACGTTGCCCGCGATGCGCTCCGCCACGCCGACCGCCGCCTCGACCGCCTCGGGGGCGACGTTCTCGGGTACCGGCTCGATCGGCTCCATGGTCAGCGGCGCACCTTGCTTTCGGTATATGAACGTCGGCTAAGCACCGTGTCGAGGATTACGCGCGCGACCTCGGCCTTGCTCGATCGTGGCACGCGGAGCTCCTCCGAGTCCAGCAGGATCACCACCTCGTTGTCGGGGGTGTCGAAGCCGATCCCGGGCGCCCCGACGTCGTTGACGACGACCGCGTCGAGCCCCTTGCGCTCGCGCTTGGCGCGTCCGTAGGCGATCGCCTCCTCCCCGTGCTCGGCGGCGAAGCCGATCAGCAGCTGCCCGGGCCGGCGCCGTGCGGCGAGGCTCGACAGCACGTCCTCGGTGCGCTCCAGGCGCAGCTCGAGTGCCTCGCCCGTCGCGTCCTTCTTGAGCTTGCCCGCGTGCGGGGCGGCCGGGCGGTAGTCGGCGACGGCGGCGGCCATCAGCAGCACGTCGGTCGCGTCGAAGCGCTCGGCGCACGCCGCGGCGAGCTCGGCGGCGGTCACCACGGGGACCACGGCGACGCCGGCCGGCGCCGGCAGCGACACGTTCGCGGCGATCACGGTGACCGCCGCGCCCCGCCGCGCGGCCTCCTCCGCGAGCGCGTAGCCCATGCGGCCGGAGGAACGGTTGCCGACGTAGCGGACCGCGTCGATCGGCTCGCGCGTGCCGCCTGCGGTGACGAGCACGCGCAGGCCGGCCATGTGCGCCGAGTCGGCGCCCGCTTCCCCGGCGATCGCCGCCTCGACCGCGGCGAGCAGCTCGGGCGGATCGGGCAGCCGCCCGATCCCGTGCTCGCCGATCGAGGCCAGCGAACCGGTCCCGGGCTCGAGCACGATCACCCCCCGCTCGCGCAGGCGGGAGAGGTTTCCCTGGGTGGCCGGGTGCTCGTACATCGCGGCGTTCATCGCCGGAGCGATCACGAGCGGCGCGCGGCACGCGAGCGCCGCCGACGTCAGCAGGTTGTCGGCGAGCCCGTGAGCGAGCTTGGCGACCGTGTTCGCCGAGGCGGGCGCGATCAGGAAGGCGTCGGCGTGCTCGACGAGCGCCAGGTGCGAGAGCGGCGCGTGAGCCGGCAGCGGGTCGCCCGGGAAGGCCCCGCGCAGCGGATCCGGCTCCCACTCGGTCAGCAGCACCGGCGCGCCGGTGATGCCGGCGAAGGAGGCCGGACCGACGAAGCGCGTCGCGGCCTCGGTCTGCACGACGCGGACGCTGTGCCCGGCCTTCATGGCCAGGCGCGTCAGCTCCAGCGCCTTGTAGGCGGCGATCCCGCCGCTGACCCCGAGCAGGAGACGGGCCATGGCGGGAGGGGGTGTGGCTTCCTACCGGTAGTGGTAGTTGATCTTGCCGCTCGCGACCTCTTCGAGGGCGATCGTGAGGTAGTTCTTCGAGCCCGTGTCCACCATCGGGGGCGGGAACTCCTCGAAGGTGCCCTCGCCGAGGTTGTGGTAGTAGGAGTTGATCTGCCGTGCCCGCTTGGCGGCGACGATCACGCTGGCGTAGTTGGAGTCAACGTGGTCGAGCAGGCGGTCGACGCGAGGGGAGATCATGCAGGGGATTCTAGCTTCAGCCTGGATCCCCCGATTCGCGCATCCAGGCTCAGCCGCGTCGCAGCTCGGCACGGACGAGATCCTCGAGCGCCGGAACGGCATCCTCGAGCCGGTCGTTGACGATCACGTGCGGCCAGTCGCCCTGCGCGCCGAGCTCGTCCCGCGCGGCGGCGAGCCGGGCCTGCACCTGCTCGGGATCGTCGGTCCCGCGCGCGATCAGGCGGGCGCGCAGCGCGTCCTCGGACGGCGGGGCGATGAAGATCCGCACCGCGTCGGGCATCGTCTCGCGCACCTGGCGCGCTCCCTGCACCTCGATCTCCAGCACGACGGGCGCGCCGCGCTCGAGCCGCTGCTCGAGGTCGGAGCGCAGCGTGCCGTAGCGGCGGCCCGAGTAGCCCGCGTGCTCGACGAAGTCGCCGGCGAGCACCCGGCGGTCGAACTCGGCGTCGTCGAGGAAGTGGTAGTCGACGCCGTCCTGCTCCCCCGGCCGCGGGTCGCGCGTGGTGGCGGACACGGACAGCTCGAGCTCTGGGATGCGATCGAGCAGCGAGCGGATCAGGGTGCCCTTGCCGACGCCCGAGGGGCCGGTGATGACGAAGACGCGCGCCAAGCGACTAGCGCCGCAGCATCGAGACGAGCTCGGTGCGCTGGCGCTGCGAGAGGCCGCCGATGGTCTTGCTCGGCGAGATGCGGCACTGCTGCAGGACCTTGTTGACCTTCACGCGCCCGTATTTGGGAACGGCCAGCAGCATGTCGAAGACCTTCGCCGTCTCCACGTAATCCGGCGGGTCCAGGAGGAGGTCGTGGATGCTGCGCCGACCCGACTTCAGGTCCCGCTTGAGCTGCGCACGCCGCGTGCGGATCTGGTTCGCACGCTGCAGCGCATCCATGCGCTGCTGAAGGGATCGTTCCGGGGCAGCCACGATCGGCTTGGCAGGCGTCTTGGTCGCTGGCGGCATGGGCGGCGAGTCTACATCTCCTTCCCAGAGCGGCAAGGCCCAAGGGCATGAATTCGCCTCGACCTCAAGTTGAGGTGTAGCAGTATGGAGGCGAGTTTACGGTAATGGGGATGTTTGCAGGCACTTTGGCGCGAACTCTGCTACGGCATTCCCTCCGGCCAGCTCGGCCGCCACACGGGCGCCCGCGAGCGGGTCGCGGAAGGACTCCGTGCCGACCGCCACGAGCGTCGCGCCGGCGTCCAGCAGCGCGCGCGCATGCGCGCCGCGGGCCACGCCGCCCATGCCGACGACCGGCACCGCGACGCGCGCGGCGACCTCGGCCAGCACGGCGAGCGCCAGCACGCGCACCGCAGGTCCGGACACCCCGCCGGTGCCGCCGCCGAGCCATGCGCGCGCCGGATCGCGCGGGTCCGCGACCGCGCCGCGCAACGTGTTGATCAGCGAGATCGCGTCGGCCCCGTGCGCCTCGGCGGCCGCGGCGACCTCCGCCGGCGACGTGCAGTTCGGCGTGAGCTTGACGATCAGCGGCTTGCCGGTGTGCGGGCGGACGGCGTCGAGCAGCCCGGCGACCTCCCCCGGATCGGCGCCCATCAGCATCCCCGTCTTGACGTTCGGGCAGGACACGTTGAGCTCGAGCGCGGCGACCTCCGGCCGCGCGCCGAAGGCCTCGACGAGCGTCGCGACCTCCTCGCGCGTGAAGCCCATGACGTTGACGACGAGCGGCACCGGCAGGGCAGCCAGCTCGGGCAGGTCGTGCTCGAGGTAGCCGGCGAGCCCCTTGTTCGGCAGCCCGATCGAGTTGACCATGCCGGCGCCGAGCTCCCACAGGCGCGGGGGCGGGTTGCCCTGGCGCGGCGCGAGCGTGACCGTCTTGGAGACGAAGGCGGCGAACGGGAACGACGCCAGCAGCGCGTCCCCGAACGCTCGCCGCGCCGCGATCGCGTCGAACGTGCCCGACGCGTTGACGATCGGGTGGGCGAGCTCGATGCCGCAGAAGTCGATGCTCACGGATGCGTCACCTCGTCGAGATCGGCGGCATCGAGCACCGGGCCGTCGACGCAGAGGCGCACGTATCCAGCCCTCGTCGCCACCACGCAGCCGAAGCAGGCGCCGTAGCCGCAGGCCATGCCGGACTCGAGCGCGAGCTGCGCCGGGACCCCGTCGCGCGCGCAGAGCGCGCGGACGGCCTCGAGCATCGGCGGCGGCCCGCAGGCGTAGACCTCCCAATCGGTGTTCCGCCCTCCCGTCGCCTGCACCGCAGCCTCGGCGATCGGCGTACGGGCGACGGTTCGGCCGAGCGCGTCGCGCAGCAGGTCGGTGACAACGCCCCGGTGGCCGGCCGAGCCGTCGTCGGTCGCCACCCGGGCGCCGTCGATCAGTGCGGCGCCGGCGGCGTGCGCGGCGTCGCGGAAGCCGAGCAGGACGAGCGGATCGTCGCCGGTGCCCGTCCGCGCACCGGCGTCGTGACCGTCGGCGGCGCTCGACGCGGACTGGGTGAGCGCGTCACTCCAGATCGCCAGCGGCGCGGTGCCAACGCCGCCGCCGACGAGCAGCGGGCGGCGCCCGTCGCGCGGCGGGGCGAAGCCGCGGCCGAGCGGACCGAGCAACCACAGGTCGTCGCCCGGCGCGAGCTCCGCGAGACGCTCCGTCCCCGGCCCGACCGCCTCGAGCAGGAAGTCCAGCGTGCCGTCCGCGTGGCGGCGCATGACCGAGAACGCGCGCGGCAGGAACGGGCGCTCGTCGTCGCCTCCGCCCCAGCGCTCGGCGGCGGTCAGCATGTAGAACTGCCCGGGGTCGGGTGCAGGGCCGCCGGCGTCAGCGGCCGACAGCACGACGTACGCCCCGTATCGCTCCGCGGCGACGACTGCGGCCCGCCGGCGCCCGAGCGGCGCGAGCGTGCGCTCGGCGGCGGCCGCCGTCACGTGGCGCTCACCCGCTCCGGCGGTGCCGGAGGCCTCGCCGCCGCCTCGCTCGCGCGATGCAGCTCCTGCAGCGAGACGACCGGCGGCGCGCCCGCGCGGGCGGCGGCGATCGCCCGTGTCGCGGCCATGCCGCCCGAGATCGTCGTGATGCACGGGATCCCGCGCGCGACCGCGGCGCGGCGGATCTCGTAGCCGTCCGAGCGCGCGGCGGTGCCGGTCGGCGTGTTGATGACCAGTCCGACGTCGCCGCCCTCGATCCAGTCGACCACGTGCGGCGAGCCGTCGCCGATCTTGTTCAGGCGCTCGACCGGGATCCCCATGCGCGATATCGCGGTGGCTGTCCCGCGCGTGGCGGCGATCCGGAAGCCGAGGTCGTGCAGCTGGGCGGCGATGCCGACCACCGCGGCCTTGTCGGAGTCGGTGACCGAGAGGAACACGGTCCCGCCCGTCGGCAGCCGCGCGCCGGCCGCGGCCTGAGCCTTGGCGAAGGCGGCCGGGAAGTCCGCGGCGACGCCCATCACCTCGCCGGTCGAGCGCATCTCGGGTCCGAGCAGCGCGTCGGCGCCGGCGAAGCGGTCGAAGGGCATGACCGCCTCCTTGACCGAGATGTGGTCGCCGGACGGCTCGTCGGGCAGTCCCAGCGCGGCCAGCTTCTCGCCGAGCATCACGCGGCATGCCAGCTTGGCCAGCGGCTGGCCGGTCGCCTTGGAGACGAACGGCACCGTCCGCGACGCGCGCGGGTTGGCCTCGATCACGTACAGCTCGTCGCCCATGACGGCGTACTGCACGTTGATCAGCCCGACGACGCCGAGGGCGAGGGCCAGCTCGCGCGTCGCGCTGCGGATGTCCGCGAGCATCTCGCCGCCGAGCGAGTGCGGCGGCAGCACGCAGGCCGAGTCGCCCGAGTGGATCCCGGCCTCCTCGACGTGCTGCATGATCCCCCCGATCCAGACCTCGTCGCCATCGCAGATCGCGTCGACGTCGACCTCGATCGCGTTCTCGAGGAAGCGGTCGAGGTAGATCGCGCGGTCGTCCCGCGCCACGCGGCGCAGGTAGTCCTCGAGGCCCGCGATGTCGTAGACGATCTCCATCGCGCGGCCGCCGAGCACGTAGCTCGGGCGCACGAGCAGCGGGAAGCCGACCTCGGGCGCGCGCGCCACCGCCTCCTGCGCCGAGTGTGCCGTCGCGTAGGGCGGCGAGGCGAGGCCGAGGCGCTCGAGCAGGCCGCCGAAGCGCCCGCGGTCCTCGGCGACGTCGATCGCGTCGGGCTGCGTGCCGAGCAGCGGGACCCCCGCCTCGGCGAGACCCGCCGCGAGCTTGAGCGGCGTCTGCCCGCCGAACTGGACGATCACGCCCTCCGGCTGCTCGGCCTCGACGATCGCCAGTACGTCCTCGTGCGTGAGCGGCTCGAAGTACAGCCGGTCCGAGGTGTCGTAGTCGGTCGAGACCGTCTCGGGGTTGCAGTTGACCATCACCGCATCGCGACCGGACTCGCGCACGGTCATCGCGGCATGCACGCAGCAGTAGTCGAATTCGATGCCCTGCCCGATCCGGTTGGGGCCCGAGCCGAGGATCAGCACGCTCGGCCTGTCGCCGCGCACGACCTCGGACATGGGGCCGTCCCGCCCAGCCCGCTCCCAGCTCGAGTAGAAGTACGGCGTCTCCGCGGCGAACTCGGCCGCGCAGGTGTCGACCGCGCGGTAGGTCCGCTGCCCGGCGAAGACCCGCTCGGGCGCGGTGGCGAGCGTGTGCATGCGGCGCAGGAACCACAGGTCGATGCCGGTCCGGGCGCGGATCTCCTCCTCCCCCACGCCGCGGCGCAGCAGCTCGAGCACGACGTCGTAGCGCTCGGCCGACGGCGCTTGCAGGCGTCCCAGCAGCGTCGCGTCGTCGGCGTCCAGCCGCGGCTCGGAGTCGAGCTCGCGCGAGCGCATCGCCTTGCCGAAGGCCTGCTCGAAGGTGCGCCCGATGGCCATCACCTCGCCGACCGACTTCATGTGCGTCGACAGCCGCTCGTCGACGCCGGGGAACTTCTCGAAGGCGAACCGCGGCCACTTGACGACGCAGTAGTCGAGCACCGGCTCGAAGGACGCCGGCGTGACGCGCGTGATGTCGTTGGGGATCTCGTCGAGCGTGTAGCCGACCGCCAGCCGCGCGGCGATCTTGGCGATCGGGAACCCGGTCGCCTTCGAGGCGAGCGCGCTCGAGCGCGAGACGCGCGGGTTCATCTCGATCACGATGATCTCGTCGGTCGCCGGGTTGACGGCGAACTGCACGTTCGAGCCGCCGGTCTCGACGCCGACCGCGCGGATCACGGAGATGGCCTGGTCGCGCAGCGTTTGGTACTGGCGGTCGGTCAGGGTCTGCTGGGGCGCGACGGTGACCGAGTCGCCCGTGTGGACGCCCATCGGGTCGACGTTCTCGATCGAGCAGACCACGACCACGTTGTCCGCGCGGTCGCGCATCACCTCGAGCTCGAACTCGCCCCAGCCGAGCACGGACTCGTCGATCAGGATCTGCCCGATCGGCGAGGCGGCGATGCCGCGCGCGACGATCGCCTCGAAGTCATCCTCCGTGTACGCGATGCCGCCGCCGCGGCCGCCGAGCGTGAAGGCCGGGCGGATGATCAGCGGCAGCCCGTATGCCGCAAGCGCGCGGCGGGCGTCCTGGGACGATGTGGCGATCGTGTTGCGCGCGGTGCGCAGCCCGGCCGCCTGCATCGTCGCGTCGAACAGCTCGCGGTCCTCGGCGCGGTTGATGGCGTCGTAGTTGGCGCCGATCAGCTCCACGTCGAAGCGCTCGAGCGTGCCGTCCTCGTGCAGCGCCTTGGCGAGGTTGAGCGCGGTCTGGCCGCCGAGCGTCGGCAGCAGCGCGTCGGGGAGCTCGCGCTCGATCACCTGCGCGACCGGGCCCGGCAGCAACGGCTCCACGTACGTCGCGGTCGCGAACTCCGGGTCGGTCATGATCGTCGCCGGGTTGGAGTTGACGAGCACGACCTCGTAGCCCTCCTCGAGCAGGACCTTGCAGGCCTGCGCGCCGGAGTAGTCGAACTCCGCCGCCTGGCCGATCACGATCGGCCCCGAGCCGAGCACCAGGATCTTCCGGATGTCGTCGCGGCGCGGCATCACGCGGCCTCGGCGATCGCGGCGATGAAGTCGTCGAACAGGCCGACGGAGTCGTGCGGCCCGGGGCCGGCCTCCGGGTGGTACTGGACGCAGCCCGCGGGAACGTCGAGTAGCCGGATGCCCTCGATCGTGCCGTCGTAGAGGTTCACGTGGGTCAGCTCGGCCTCCCCGAGATCGGACTGCAGGCGCTCCCCGGGCTCACCCCTCACCGCGAAGCCGTGATTCTGGGCCGTGATCGCGATCCGGCCCGTGCGCAGGTCCTTGACGGGGTGGTTGCCGCCGCGATGGCCGAAGCGCAGCTTGAAGGTGTCCAGCCCGACCGCTTGCCCGAGCAGCTGGTGGCCGAGGCAGATCCCGAAGACCGGCTTGCGGGCGACGAGCGTGCGGATCGTGTCGACGAGGTAGCCGAGCGCGGCCGGATCGCCGGGGCCGGGCACGAGGAAGTAGCCGTGCGGGTCGCGAGCCAGCAGCTCCTCGGCCGGCGTCGTGCACGGGTACAGCTCGAGCGTCGCGCCGCGGCTCGTGAAGTTGCGCACGATCGAGCGCTTGATACCGGTGTCGAGCGCGATGATCGTCGGGCCGTCACCCTCGCCGGCGTGGATCGTCGGCGCGCCGATCGTCACCTCGCGGGCGAGGTCGCGCCCCGCCATCGGCGGCTCGGCGGCGATCCGCTCGCGCGCCTCGCCCTCCCCCATCGACGCCGGGAAGATCCCGCCGCGCATCGAGCCCTCGTCGCGGATGTGACGCACGAGCGCGCGCGTGTCCACGCCGCTGATCGCCGGCACGCCGTTGGCCTCGAGCCAGTCGAGCCAGCCCTGCTCCGCGCTCGGCGCGTCGGTCGTGTTGACCGCCTCGCGCATGATCGCCCCGGCCGCGTGGATGCGATCGGACTCCATCGCGGCCTCGCTGACGCCGTAGCTTCCGACGTGGACGTGGGTGAACGTGATCAGCTGGCGGGCGAAGCTCGGGTCGGTCATCGACTCCTGGTAGCCGGACATGCCCGTGGTGAACACGACCTCGCCGCAGACGTGGCCGTCCGCCCCGACGGCGTCGCCGTCGAAGCGCGTCCCGTCCTCGAGCAGGACGTAAGCGCTCATGCGGCGGAGAGCGCGAACGCGCGCTCCCGGTAGGCGACGCCGCCGGCGGCGAGCGTGGCGAGCACGCGGCCGCGCAGCAGCCGTCCGGCGAAGCAGCAGTTCTCCGAGCGCGACTCGTAGCCGTGCTCGCCGACCTCCCACTCCGCCGCCAGGTCGATCAGGCAGACGTCGGCGGGCGCGCCCACCTCGATCCGGGGCGTCGGCAGGTCCATCAGCGCGGCGCCCGCCGAGAGCTTCTCGACGACGAGCGCGAGCGGCAGCACCCCGGGCAGGACGAGGTCGGTGTAGACGGCCGCGAACGCCGTCTCGAGCCCGGTCGTCCCCATCGGCGCCTCCTCGAAGGGCACTTCCTTCTCCTCGCGCGCGTGCGGCGCGTGGTCGGTGGCGATGCAGTCGATCGTGCCGTCGCGCAGGCCGGCGATCAGCGCCTGCCGGTCGGCCTCCGAGCGCAGCGGCGGGTTCATCTTGCGGCGCGTGTCGAGCGCCTCCAGCAGCGCGTCGTCCGTCAGCAGGAGGTGATGCGGTGACACTTCGCAGCTGATGTTGCCCCGCTCGACGCCGCGTGCCTTGGCCTCGGCGATCGTCTCCACGGACTCGCGCGCCGACAGGTGCTGGATGTGGATCCGGCCCCCCTCGTAGCGGGCGAGCGCGGTGTCGCGGGCGATCAGCGTCGACTCCGAGACCGACGGGATGCCGGCGAGGCCGAGGCGCGCGGAGACCGTTCCCTCATGCATGACCCCCGTCCCCGACAGCGTCGGGTCCTCCTCGTGCAGCGCTATCACGCCGCCGGCGAGCCGCTGGTACTGCAGCGCCATGCGCAGGATCCCGGCGCGGTGGACCGGCTTGCCGTCGTCGGTGAAGCCGAGCGCGCCCGAGGCGCGCAGCTCGTGCATCTCCGTCAGCGACTCGCCGGCCAGCCCGCGGGTGACGCTCGCCATGAAGCCGACGGGGATACGCGCCTCGCGCCGGGCGGCGTCGCGCAGCGAGCGCAGCACGGGTGCGGAATCGACCGCCGGGTCGGTGTTCGGCATCGCCACGACGGCGACGAAACCGCCGGCCGCGGCCGCGCGCGTACCCGAGTCGAGGTCCTCCTTGTGCTCCTGCCCAGGGGTGCGCAGGTGCACGTGCGGGTCGACGAAGCCGGGGAGCAGATGGCGCCCGGTGCCGTCGAGCACCTCGGCGCCGGCCGGCGCCTCCAGCGATCCGGGCGCGCCGATCTCGGCGATCGTGCCGCCGCGGACGAGCACGTCATGCGGCGCGTCGATCCCCGTGCGGGGGTCGAGCACGTGGGCGCCGCGCACGAGCAGCTCGGCGGGCGCGAGCGGACGGTGGTCGAGCCCGGCCATCACGCGGGCGTCGGGACGGAGGCGAGGCTCTGCGGTGCGCCGGCACCGCGGCCGGCGAGCAGCTCGTAGAGCACGGCCATGCGGACGACGACGCCGGCGGCGACCTGCTGGCCGATCATCGCCTGCGGCGAGTCGATCACCTCGGCCGCGAGCTCGACGCCGCGGTTGACGGGCCCGGGATGCATCAGCACCTGGCGGGCCCCGAGCCGGCGACCGTCGATCTGGTAGACGGCGGCGTACTCGCGCAGGCTCGGGACGAACGAGCCGCTCATGCGCTCGTGCTGCATCCGCAGCGCGTAGACGACATCGGCCTCGCCGAGCCGGTCGAGCGTGTACTCGACCTCGCAGCCGACCGCCTCGGCGATCGCGCGGGGAATCAGCGTCGGCGGCCCGCAGACGGTCACGCGCGCGCCGAGCTTCGTGAAGGCGAGGATGTTCGAGCGCGCGACGCGCGAGTGCAGCACGTCGCCGACGATCCAGATGCTCAGGCCGTCGAGCTTGTCGAAGCGCTGCAGCAGCGTATGCACGTCCAGCAGCGCCTGCGTCGGGTGCTCGTGCTTGCCGTCGCCGGCGTTGACGACGCCGGCCGTCGTCCAGCCCGCGACGAGGTGCGCGGCGCCGACATGGGGCGAGCGGATCACGATCAGGTCGGGCTGGTAGGCGCTGAGCGTCTGCACCGTGTCCTTGAGCGACTCGCCCTTCTCCACGCTGGATCCGCTCGAGACGAAGTTGATGACGTCGGCCGACAGCGACTTCGCCGCCAGCTCGAACGAGGAGCGGGTGCGCGTCGAGGCCTCGTAGAAGAGGTTGAGGACGCGGCGCCCGCGCAGCGCGGGGACCTTCTTGATCTCGCGCTCGGAGACCTCGGTGAACGAGCGGGCGCGGTCGAGGATGCGCTCGATGGCGGCGCGGTCGAGGTCCTCGATCGACAGCAGGTGACGCATCACGCGTAGGCCTCCTCGAGCTCGACGATCGCGACCTCGTCGACGCCGTCCTCTTCGGCGACGCGGACGTTGACCCGCTGCGAACGCGCGGTGGGGAGGTTCTTGCCCACGTAATCCGGCCGGATCGGCAGCTCGCGGTGCCCGCGATCGGCGAGGACGGCGAGCTGCACGCGATCCGGACGTCCGTAGTCGAACAAGGCGTCGATGCCGGCACGCACCGTGCGGCCGGTGTAGAGGACGTCGTCGACGAGCACCACCGTGCGGCCCTCGAGCCGGAACGGCAGGTCCGATGCGCGCACCGAGGGGTCGGCGGGCCGGGAGGCCACGTCGTCGCGGTAGAAGGCGATGTCGATGTCGCCGCGGGGCACGTCCTCCCCCAGCGCATCCTCGACTAGGGCGTGGAGCCGCGTGGCGAGGTGCGCACCGCGGCGGTGGATGCCGACCAGCGCGATGGGCCGGCCGGCGTTCTTCTCGACGATCTCGTGCGCGATCCGGACGAGCGTCCGGCGCACGTCGTCCTCGTCGAGGACGACTCTCGATGCGCTCACTCGAGTTCCTTCCTGGCCTCGCGGGACCTGGTTAAAGGGACAGGCCGCAGGCTAGCAACGGACCCGGCGGCTAGTGTCGTGCCGTGAGGGACCTCCCCGTCCTGCTCGCCGCAGACGACGACCCCGACGGGCTCGCCCGGCTGCGCACCGAGCTGGAGCGGCGCTACGCCGGCGACTACCGCATCGAGTGCTGCGGCTCGGGAACCGACGCGCTCGACGCGCTCGAGGGGCTCCGCGGCGAGGACGCGCGCGTCGCGCTCGTGCTCGCCGACCAGTGGATGCCCGGCCTGACCGGCGCCGAGCTGCTGTGCCGCGCCGCGCAGCTGCACCCGGCCGCGCGCCGGGCGCTGCTGATCGACTGGGCGGCGTGGGGCGATCCCGAGACGGCGGCGGCGATCCTCGACGGCATGTCACGGCGCGACTTCGACTTCTACGTGATCAAGCCCTGGCGCTCACCCGACGAGCTCTTCCACCGCATGGTGACGGAGTTCCTTCACGAGTTCTCGCGGGCGGACACGTCCGGGCCGAGCCAGATCGCCGTCGTCGGCCGGCAGTGGTCGCCGCGCGTGCACGAGCTGACGACGCTGCTGACCCGCAACGGGGTCCCGCACGTCTTCCACGACGCCGAGGGCGAGCGCGGCGGGCACATCCTCGCCGAGCACGGCCGCACCGACGGCGGCCTCGAACCGCTGGTCGTGCTGCTCGACGGCCGCGCCCTCGTGGATCCCTCGAACGTCGAGCTGGCCGCGAGCTACGGGGTCCCCACCCGCCTCTCCGACGATCGCGACTACGACGTGATCGTGGTCGGCGCCGGGCCGGCCGGGCTCGCCGCGGCGGTCTACGCCACCTCGGAGGGTCTGCGAACGCTCGTCGTCGAGCGTGAGGCGATCGGGGGCCAGGCCGGATCGAGCTCGCACATCCGCAACTACCTCGGCTTCGCCCGCGGCGTCTCCGGCGCCGACCTCGCCCAGCGCGCCTACCAGCAGGCGTGGGTGTTCGGCACCGAGTTCCTGCTCATGCACGAGGTCACGGCTCTCGAGCCGGGCGGCGAGCGTCACACGGTCCGGATCGAGGACGGCTCGGAGGTCCGCGGGCGCGCGATCGTCCTGGCCACCGGGGTTGCCTACCGGCGCTTGGACGCGCCGGGCATCCCGGAGCTGACCGGCGCCGGTGTCTTCTACGGCGCGGCGGTCGCCGACGCGCACGCCCTCGGCGGGCAGGACGCCTACGTCGTCGGCGGCGGCAACTCCGCCGGCCAGGCGGCGATCCACCTCGCGCGCTTCGCCGCGCACGTGACGATCCTCGTCCGGGGCGAGTCGCTCGCCGCCAGCATGTCGCGCTACCTGATCGACGCGATCGACGCGGCGCCGAACATCTCGGTGCGCCACCGCGCCGAGGTCGTGCGCGTGTCCGGCGCCACGCGGCTCGAGCGCGTCACCATCCGCGACCGCGCGTCGGGCACGGAGGCCGAGGTGCCCGCGGGCGCGCTGCTGATCCTGATCGGGGCGATGCCGGGCCTCGAGTGGGTGCCGCCGTCCGTGCAGCGCGATCCGTGGGGGTACGTGCTCACCGGCACCGCGGTCACCGGGACCGCGGGCCGCCCCCTCGGGCGGCCGCCGCTGATGCTCGGCACGAGCGTCCCCGGCATCTTCGCCGTGGGCGACGTGCGCAGCGGCGCCGTCAAGCGCGTCGCCTCCGCCGTCGGCGAGGGAGCGGTCGTGCTCAGCCAGGTCCATGAGCACCTCACGGCCGGTCGCTCCCCGGCACCGCGGGCGGGGGCGCGGGCGTAGCCATGACGACCGCGGGCGCACCCGCGCGCACCGTGGCGCCCGGGGACGTGCCCGGCGGCTGGTTGCTCGCCGCCGTGCTGGCGCTCCCGCTGGCCGGCCTCGCGGTACTCGTCGCCGCGCCCACGCTGGACGTCATGTGGGAGCAGCACCCGGCGCACTTCTGGCTGGTGCTCGGAGCGGGCGCGCTCAACGCGGGGCTCGCCGCCGCGACCTCGGCGGCGGCGTTCCGGCGCGGCGATGCTCGTGTCTTCCTGGTCTCGCTGGCGTTCCTGTCGGCAGCCGGGTTCCTGGGGCTGCACGCGCTGGCGACGCCGGGCGTGCTGCTCGACACGACGAATGCCGGCTTCGCGCTGGCGACGCCGTTCGGCCTGCTCGTCGCCTCCGGCTTCGCCGCCGCGTCGAGCCTTGGCGGCCTCGAGGTCCACACGCCCGCGATCGTCGGCCGCGGCCGCCTGCTGCGCGCGCTGGTGCTCGGTCTGATGGCCGTCTGGGCGGTGCTCTCGCTCACCCGCACGGCGCCGTTCGACTCCACCGCGGCGCCGGAACGCGCATCCGGCGCGCTGATCGTGCCTGCGGTGGTCGGCATCACGTTCTACGCCGTCGCGGTGGTCCGCTACCTCGAGCTCTTCCGGGTGCGGCGCGCCCCGATGCTGCTCGGCATGGCCGCGGCGTTCGCGCTGCTCGGGGAGGCGATGGGCGCGGTCGCCTTCGGGCGCAACTGGCACGCCACCTGGTGGGAGTGGCACGTGCTGATGCTGCTCGCCTTCGGGCTCGTCGCGCGCTCGGCTCAGCGTCAGTGGCACGAGGAGCGCTTCTCGGACCTCTACCTCGACGTGACGGCCGCCGGCTCGCGCGAGATCTCCGTGCTGTTCGCCGACCTGCAGGGCTTCACGTCCTACAGCGAGACGCACGCGCCGCGCGAGGTCACCGCGATGCTCAACGCCTACTTCGAGCAGGCGATCCCGCCGATCGTGCGCGAGTGCGGCGGCGACATCGACCGGATCATCGGAGACGCGCTGATGGCGACCTTCAACCGCCGCGGCGACCAGCACGACCATCCGCTGCGCGCCGCCCGGGCGGCGCTGGCGATCCAGCGCTCGACGGGCGAGCTCGCCGCGCAGCACCCGGACTGGCCCCGTTTTCGCGTCGGCGTCAACACCGGCGAGGCGCTCGTCGGCGTGCTCGGTGCCGCCGGCGGGCGAACGCACACGGCGATCGGCGACACGGTCAACCTCGCCTCGCGGCTCGAGGGCACCGCGCCGGTCGGGGGCGTCGTCCTCGGCCCCGAGACCGCCCGCCGCATCCAGGGCGCGGTCACCGAGCCGATGGGCACGGTGACGGTCAAGGGCAAGTCCGAGCCGGTCGAACCCCGCCTGCTCGTCTCCCTCCCAACCTAAAGGGGCCTGGCCCCCTTAGGTTGGGGCGGGGTCGCGCTCGGGCTTGACGAGCGTGGGCTCTCCGCGCTCCGGGAACGGGACCTCGATCGCGTCGAAGTCGCGCGGGACGACCGTCGCCGGGAAGATCGCGCGCGCCTCGTCGCGGACGTCGCGCGGGAAGTAGCGCGTGGAGAGGTGCGTCAGCGCGAGCAGGCGGACGTTCGCGTCGCGGGCGATCTCGGCCGCCTGGCGCGCCGTCGAGTGTGCGGTGTCGCGCGCGCGGGCCCGCTCATCCTCGAGGAACGTCGCCTCGTGGACCAGCAGGTCCGCGTCGTGGGCATGCGCCTCGACCGCCTGGCACGGCGCGGTGTCGCCGGAGATCACGATCCGCCGCCCCGGCCGCGACTCGCCCATCACCTTGGACGGCTCGACGCCGCCCACGGTCTCGCCGTGCTGCAGGCGCCCGAAGTCGGGGCCCGGAGCGATTCCCAGCTCGCGCGCCCGCTGCGCATCGAAGCGCCCCGGGCGCCCGTCCTCGACGAAGGCGTAGCCGTAGGCCTCCACGCGGTGCTTGACCGGGAACGCCGAGATCGCGTAGCTGCCGAAGCGAACCTCGTCGTGGCGGTCGAGCTCGGCGAGCTCGAGCGGGTACCCGACGCGCCCGATCACCGGCCGCAGCGTCGCCAGCAGCTGGCGCAGCCCGCGCGGTCCGTAGACGGTCAGCGGCCGCTCGCGCGCGCGCAGGTCGAAGGTCTTCAGCATCCCGACGAGTCCGAGCCAGTGGTCGAGGTGCAGGTGCGTGAGGAATATCGCGTCGACGTCGGGCAGCCCGATCGAGCGCAGCAGCTGCTGCTGGGTCCCCTCGCCGCAGTCGAACAGGATCCGGTCAGCGCCGGCGCGCAGCAGCAGCGCCGGCAGCCCCCGGCGGCCGGTCGGCACCGATCCGGCGGTGCCGGCGAAGAACAGCGAGAGGTCCATGGGCGCTCCGGAGCCTAGACAGGTGCCGATCCGCCTCAGCCGAGCTCGACCAGCTCGAACCGCAGGCCGCCGTCCCCGACGGTGGCGAGCCCCATCGTGTGGACCGGCTGGCGCCGCTTGTCGGTCGGCGAGCCCGGGTTGAAGATCGCGAAGCCCCCGTCCTGCTCGAGCAGCGGGATGTGCGAGTGGCCGAAGACGACCGCGTCGACGCCCGGGAAGCGGCGGCGCATGCGGGCGAGCCGCCCCGCGGCCGGGCCGGCATCGTGGAGCATCGCGATCGTCGCGCCGCCCGCGGCGACGGTCCGTACCTCGGGTAGCACGTGCCGGAGCACAGGATCGTCCTGGTTGCCGGCGACGGCGTGGACCGGCGGTCCGAGGCCCTCGAGCGTGCGCAGCACCGGGGCCTCGACGAAGTCGCCGGCGTGCAGGATCGCGTCGGCGTCGCGCAGCCGCTCGACGCAGCCCGCTGATAGCCGGCGCCGGCCGCGCGGCAGATGCGTGTCGGAGATGATCGCGAGCCTCATGGCGCGCGCCGCGCGCGCGGGTCGAGCGCGGCCGGCAGGGTGAACCACACGAGCCTGCGCAGGCGGTCGGTCACCGGGTCCGGGCGCTCGCCGCGCTCCTCGCGCGCCTCGGCGCGGCGGACGGCGTCGCGCACGACGAACCCGCCCGCCGTGCGCAGGGGCTCGGGCGGCATCAGCCCGGGCGGGTCGCCGACGAGCGCGCAGCGCGTCAGCTCGTCCTTGATGCCGAGCGCGCGGCGCCCGAGGATCTGCCCGACGAACGCGCTCGGGCCGACCCCGTTGCCCGAGAAGCCGGCGGCGTAGTGGACCGTGCCGGCCTCGCCGAGCTCGGAGACCCACGGCAGGTGTCCGGGCGCATGGTCCACCGGCCCGCCCCAGCGGTGGGTGATGCGCACGTCGGCCAGCGACGGGAACCAGCGGCGCAGGCCCGCCTCGACGTCGCGCTGCGCGACCGGATCGACGAAGTGGCGCCCGACGACCCGGCCGGCGCTGCCGAAGGCGCCGCCGCCGCGGCCGAAGACGATCCGCCCGTCGGGCGAGACCTGGCTGTAGTGGACGAGCGTGCGCGGGTCGCCGAGCAGCTCGCCGCCGGTCCAGCCGAGCGCCTCGAGCCGGTCGGGGATCGGCTCGGTGGCGACGATGTGGCTGGCCACGGGCAGCACCGCGCGACGCGCCTCGCGCAGGCGCGCGACCCAGGCGCCGAGCGCGATCACCACCGCGCCGGCCTCGACGCGACCCGCCGAGGTGATCACCCGCGGCGGGCGCCCGCGCTCGAGCGAGCGCATCGCCGTCCCCTCGAAGATCCGAACGCCGCGGCGCAGCGCGAGCGCCCGCAGCCCGCGGACGAGGCGTGCCGGGTGCACGGCCGCGGCGTCGGAGAGCTCCACGCCCGCAAGGACGACCGCGGCGCCCGTGCGCTGCCGCAGCTCGGCGGCGTCGACGCGCCGCACGGGGCCCTCCCCGGCCCCGGGCAGCCGCGGCAGCTGCGCCGGCGCGGTGGCCGCGATCAGCGCGCCGCCGCGTCGCAGCCCGCAGTCGATCCCCTCGGCGCGGGTGATCTCCTCGACGCGATCGATCGCCGCCGACGAGCGGGCGGCGAGCCAGCGCGCGGCCGCCGGGCCGAAACGCGCCTCGAGCGCGGCGAGCTCGTCCCACCAGCTCGTCATCCAGCCCCCGTTGCGCCCGCTCGCGCCGAAGCCGCACGCCTCGCCCTCGATCAGCACGACGCTCGCGTCGGGCGCCTGCTCGCGCACCTCGAGCGCGCTCCACAGCCCGAGCAGCCCGCCGCCGACGACGCAGACGTCGGCCGTGATCGCCTCCGCGAGCGGCGGGCACGCCTCCCCCGGGTCCTCGGCCATGACCTGCTCGAGCCACAGCACCGGGTTGATCACGGCAGCCGCTCGATCGCGTCGGCCGCCGTCACGGTCCCGGGCGCCGCCTGCAACCGGGTGGAGACGGCATCGAGCCGTTCGTGCAGCCAGCGGTCGCCGAGCAGCCCCTCGATCGCCGCGGTCAGCTGCTCCGGCGCGTGGCCATAGGTGTCCAGCCGGATGCCGAAGCCGGTCTCGTCCATCCGCTGCGCGTTGTCGTACTGGTCCCAGAAGAGCGGGAGCAGGATCATCGGCTTGCCGAAGTAGAGGCTCTCGGTGACCGTGTTGTTGCCGCCGTGGGTGATGACGAGGTCGACGAGGGGCAGGATCGAGGTCTGCGGCAGGAACTCGGCGCCGGTCATGTTCGCCGCGAGCCGCAACTGCTCGTGCTGGGGGCCCATCGAGACGATCACGCGATAGCGCGTGTCCGCCAGCGAGTCGATCAGCTTCTGCATCAGCGCCACGTCGCCCGAGCCAAGCGAGCCGAGGCTGAGGTAGAGCAGCGGCCCGTCGGCGGAGGCGAGCGGCGCGGGCAGCTCCCACCCCGCGTCGGTCGCTCGCACGCTCGCCTGCAGGTTGAGCCAGCGCCCGTCGAGCGGTGCGGCGCGCGGGTAGTCCGCCTCGTCCGGATAGAGGTAGAGGTTCAGGTGGGGCGACTCGTGGATGAACTCGAGGTCTCCGAGCGGCGGCGCGCCGCGCTCGACGCAGAACGCGTCGAAGGCGGCATGCATGTCGGCGTGGGTGCGGCGGTACTCGGCCCAGTAGTCCTCCCAGCGCGAGCGGTTCTCCGCCGGGTAGCCCGAGAACGGCGGCGGGACGTCGGCGTCCTTGATCTCCGCCGGGTTGCACGAGACGATCCGCACCCACGGGCGCCCCGAGGCGGGCAGGGCCGGGAACGCGCAGACGTTGTCCTCGACGATCACGTCGGGCGTCACCTCGTCGATGATCTCGCGCAGCCGGTCGTCGACGTAGCGGGCGCCGTCGAGCAGCGCCCGGAAGGTGGGCGCGATGAACGTCTCGAGCTGCTCGATCGTCGGGGTGCGGAACACGGGTGCCGTGTCGCGGATGAAGTCCTTCCAGAACTGCCCCGGCTCCTCGTCGGCGGCCGGCGGCGGCCCGAGCCGCATCAGGCGTTCCTCGAAGCCCTGCGCCTCGAGCGTCCCGGCGAACGACTCCTCGACGATAAACACCACTCGGTGGCCCCGCCGACGGAGCACGTCGCCGATGCCGACGCAGTTGTTCGTGGGCCCGTAGGCCCCTTCAGGGAAGAACGCGATCGTGCTCACGTAGGGTCTCTCGTCCGGAGGATGACTGCGGGCATGAATACCAAGGGGATCGACGAGACGGCCCGCTGGTTCGCCGGCAAGGGGCGCACGATCGCCAGCGTACGCCCGCGCGCCGCCGCCGGCGGCCTGCGCTTCCTCGACGTCGCCTACGCCGACGGCGGCTCGGAGACCTACCTCGATGTCGCGGACGACCTGGACTGGGGACCGCTGGTGGCCTCGCTGCGCGCGCGGCCGCTCGACGGCGACGGCGGCCGGCTCGAGCTGCGCGAGGGTCCTGCGCTCGATCCGCTGGGCGGCGCGCTCGGCGGGCGCCGGCGCGTGCCGGCGACCGACCTCTCCAACACGGTCGTCGCGCTCGGCGACGCGCTGCTCGTCAAGGCCTACCGGCGTCCGGTGGCCGGGCCGCACGTCGAGATCGAGCTGCTCGGCGCGCTCGCCGGCACGGGCGCACCCGTGCCGCCCTTCGCGGGCTCGCTGCACTGGGTCGATGGCGAGCGCGACACCGCCCTGGCCCTGCTGCAGGCATTCGTCCCGGGCGCGGAGGCCTCCTGGGAGCGGCCGATCGAGCGCGCCGCAGCGGTGATCGTCGGCGCCGCGCCCTTCGAGGACGCCGAGTGGACCACGCTCGGGTGCAGCACCGCCGCGCTGCACCGAGCGCTGGTCGACGCGTTCGGGCTGCACCCCGGCGGCCCGGAGTCGCTCGCCCGTCACCGCGCCGCGGGCGAGGTGGCCCTCGCCGGCGCGGCCGCCCGCGACCCGCGGATCGCGGCGCTCGCCCCCGCCGCACGCGCGCGGCTCGCCGAGCTCGACGACGCCGCACCCCCGGCGCTGACGCGCATCCACGGCGACCTGCACGTCGGCCAGATGCTGCGGATCGACGTCGCCACGCCGCCGCTGGTCATCGACTTCGAGGGCGACCCGACGCGACCGCTCGCCGACCGCCGCCGCCCCGACAGCCCGCTCTACGACCTGGCGTGCCTGCTGCGCTGCGTCGATCACGTCGGCTCGGCCGCCGCGCGGCGCGCCGCGGGCGCCTCGCCCGTCGACTGGATCGCCGCGGCGCGCGCGGCCGTGCTGGAGGGCTACGCGCCGCGGGCGCCCGTGCCCGCCGACGCGGACGTGCTCAACCTGCTCGAGCTCGCCAAGGAGTGCGCCGAGCTCGTCTACGCGCAGCGCGTCGCGCCCGAGTGGGCGTACGCGCCGATGGCGAGCTTCGCCAGGATGCTCGCGGATTCAGGCTAAGCTCCGTCGGCGCAAGCGCCCGTAGCTCAGTGGATAGAGCGCGCGCCTCCGGAGCGCGAGGTCGCAGGTTCGAATCCTGCCGGGCGCGCCTCTAGGAGATCCGGACCGCGTGGTCGCCCGCGGCGACCACGTCGCCCGGGACGAGCTGGCGGCCGCGGCGGGTCTCGGGCTCGCCGTTGACGGTCACGGTGCCCGTCGCGAGCAGGGCCTTCGCCTCCCCGCCGGAGTCGACCAGCCCCGCGGCCTGCAGCAGCTGACCGAGCCGGATCATGCCGCCGCGGGCCTCGATCTCGTCCATGTCCGGATGATGACGGGGATGAGTAGGCTCGCGGCGTGCGGCTCGTCCTCGCCACCCACGACTTCGCTTCGCTCGGCGGTAGCGAGACCTACCTGCTGACCGCCGCACAGCAGCTGCAGCGCCTCGGTCACGAGGTGACGATTCACACCGTGAACGCCGGCGAGATGACCGATCTCGCCCGCGCGAGCGGCGTTCTCGTCGCCGTCGGCGAGTCGCAGCTGCCCGCCGCCTGGGACGCCGCGCTCGTGCAGGACGCCGGCATGGCGCTCGCGCTGCGCGCGCTGCGGCCGGAGGCGCCGGTCGCGTTGCGGGCCTCGAGCGAGGTGAGCGACTTCCAGCTGCCGCCCGCGCTCGCGGGCGTCGTGGCCGCGGTGATCGCGCTCAGCGAGCGCGTCGCCGACCGGATCCGGGCGATGGACGATCCCCCGCCCGTGATCCGCCTGCGCCAGGCGATCGACGTCGACCGCTTCGCACCTCGCGTCGCGCCCCGGCCGCGGCCCGAGGTCGCGGTCGTGCTCGGCAACCACCTGCGCGGCCAGCGGCTGGAGGCGCTGCGCTCGGCCTGGGAGCCGGAGGGAATCGACATCCGCGTCGTCGGACGCCACGGGACGGCGTCGGCCGCGCCGGAGACGGCGCTCGCCGAGGCAGACATCGCCGTCGCCAAGGGCCGTGCGCTGCTCGAGGGGATGGCGTGCGGCCGGCCGGCCTACGTCTACGACTTCGCGGGCACCGACGGCTGGGTCACGCCCGAGCGCTACCCGGCGCTGGAGGCCGAGGGCTTCGGCGGCCGGGCCACCGGCCGCATCACCGACCCGGCGCTGATGCGAGCCGATCTCGCGGCCTACGACCCGGCGATGGGCCTCGCCAACCGCGACCTCGTCATCGCGCACCACTCCGCCCGCCGGCACGCCGAGGAGCTCGCCGGCGTCCTCGGCGGCCTCACGTCCGCGTGCGACGGCCAGGCGGACCGCGCGCCGCTGCGTGAGATGGCCCGGCTCGTGCGGCTGCAGCAGGCGACGGAGGCGCGCGCCGCCGCGGCGGCGCTCGCCGCGCAGATCGCCGCCGAGGACGCGCGCCGGCTCGCCGCCGAACTCGAGGCCGCCATGACCGAGCTCGTCCAGCTGCGCGGCCAGCGCGAGGCGGTCGAGGCCAATACCCGCCAGGCCGCGGAGCTGTGGAGGCAGATCGACGCCCTGCGGGCGACGCGCCGCTACCGGCTGGCCGGCGCCATCGGCGGCTTCGCCGACGCGCTGGCGATGCGGCGAGGCCCGGCGTGAGACGCGGCACCTGGCGCCGCGGGCGCCCGATCGTCGCGCGCGACGCGCAGGTCGGCAGCGGCGTCCGCTTCGGCGCCCACGTCGTCGTCCATCCCGGCGTGCGCATCGGCGACGGCTGCCAGATCCAGGACGGTGCGGTGCTCGGCAAGCCGCCGCTGCTGGGTCGCCACTCGCGCGCGCGGGCGCAGCCGCAGGCCGTCGTCACGGCACTCGGGGAGGGGGCGAGCGTATGTGCCGGCGCGATCCTCGTCGCCGGGGCGATCGTCGACGAGCACGCCGTCGTCGGCGATCACGTGTTTCTGCGCGAGCGCGCCCACCTAGGCGCGGAGAGCGTCATCGGCCACGGCGGAGCGGTGGGTCCCGATGCGCAGATCGGCCGTGGCGCGCGGCTCATGAACAACGCACTGGTTCCGCCCGCCTCGATCGTCGAGGAAGGCGTCTTCGTCGGGCCGAACCTGACGGCGACCAACGATCGCGACATGGGCCGTCACGAGCCCGGCGCCGTGCTGCCCGGCATGATCCTGCGCCGCGCCTGCCGGCTCGGCGGCGGCGTCGTCCTGCTGCCGGGCGTCGAGATCGGGGAGGAGGCGGCGGTCGCCGCGGGCGCGGTGGTCACCGCGCCCGTCGCGCCGCGGACGCTCGTCGCCGGGGTCCCCGCGCGCGTGCTGCGCGAGGTCCGCGACGACGAGCTGCTCGAGCGCTGGCGGCCGGGCCGCTAGACGACGTCGCGCTCGACGACGCGCTCGCGCCGCGTCGCCGCCGGCGCGTCGGCCACGTAGGTGCGGCGCCGCGGCCGGCTGACCGCGAGCTCGATCACGAGCCAGACGACGCCGACGATGAAGAGGATCACGCCGATCGTCTGGATCGAGATGCCGGCGACGGTCGCCGTGACGGCGAGCCAGAGCACGAGGCCGATAGCCATGAGGCCGATCGGCGGGCCGATGTCCACCATGGAATGTCTCCTTCGGGTTCGAGGGGGTCCAGAGGACCCGATGACTCCAGCCTTCCTCGCCCACGAGCAGGTCAAACCGCCGCTCGACGGACGTCCGATGGGGTATCTCCCTCCCGCAATGGCCCACTCCGCCCGCAAGCAGCACGCCGGGATGACGGCCCTCACGCTCGGCGCGCTCGGCGTCGTCTTCGGCGACATCGGTACGAGCCCGCTGTACGCGCTGCAGGCGGTGTTCAGCGCAGACAACCACGCCGTGCGCCCGACGCAGGCGGGCATCTACGGCATCGTCTCGCTCGTCTTCTGGTCGATCACGATCATCGTCTCGATCAAGTACGTGACGCTGATCATGCGCGCCGACAACGAGGGCGAGGGCGGGATCATGGCGCTGATCGCCAAGATCCAGGAGGTCGCGCTGCAGCCGCGGGCCAAGCGTGCGCTGATCGCGCTCGGGCTCGTCGGCGCGTCGCTGTTCTACGGCGACGGCATGATCACGCCGGCGATCTCGGTGCTCTCCGCGGTCGAGGGCCTCGAGATCGTCTCCCCCAGCTTCTCCTCGCTGGTCGTGCCGGTCACCGTGGCGATCATCATCGCGCTGTTCGCGATCCAGCGCTTCGGGACGGGCGCCGTCGGGCGGGCGTTCGGGCCGATCATGGCCGTGTGGTTCGCGGTGCTCGCGGTCGCGGGCCTCGGGCACGTGGTCGCGCATCCCGGGATCCTGCGGGCGCTCTCGCCCAGCTACGGCATCGCCTTCTTCGCCGACCATCCCGGCACCGCGTTCATCGCGCTCGGCTCGGTCGTGCTCACGGTCACCGGCGCCGAGGCGCTGTACGCCGACATGGGGCACTTCGGCCGCGCGCCGATCCGTCGCGCGTGGTTCGCCATCGTGTTCCCGGCACTAATCCTCAACTACATGGGCCAGGGCTCGCTGATCCTGCGCGACCACGGTGCGATCGACAACCCGTTCTTCCTGCTCTTCCCCCATTGGGCGCGGATCCCGATGGTGGCGCTGGCGACGGTCGCGACGGTGATCGCCTCCCAAGCCGTGATCTCGGGCGCCTTCTCGGTCACCCGCCAGGCCGTCGGCCTGGGCTTCCTGCCGCGCCTGCGCATCCGGCACACCTCAGAGCACGAGGCCGGGCAGGTGTACGTCTCGGCGATCAACTGGGGCATCGCCGTCGCGGTGCTCGGGCTGGTGATCGGCTTCGGGTCCTCGCAGCGGCTCGCGTCGGCCTACGGGATCGCGGTCACCGGCACGCTGGCCATCGACACGATCCTCTTCTTCGTCGTCGTGCGCGTGCTGTGGCGGCGCCCGCTGTGGATGGCGATCGGCGGCGCCGCGGCGTTCCTGACCGTCGACCTCGCGTTCTTCGCCGCGAACCTGACCAAGGTCCTGCACGGCGGCTGGTTCCCGCTGCTGATCGCCGCGAGCGTGTTCACCGTGCTCGCCACCTGGCAGCGCGGACGCGGGATCGCCAGCCAGCGGCGGACCCAGGAGGAGGGCCCGCTGCGCGACTTCGTCCGCGACCTGCACGCGATGCGGCCGCCGATCTACCGCGCGCCGGGCTGCGCCGTGTTCCTCTCCGCGAACCGCGAGACGACGCCACTGGCCCTACGGGCCAACGTCGAGCACAATCGCGTGCTCCACCACAGCGTGGTGATCGTCTCCGTGCGGACGCTCAACGTGCCGCACGTCCACGACGACGAGCGGGTGAGCGTCGACGACCTCGGCTACCGCGACGACGGCATCACGCACGTGACCGCGTCGTTCGGGTTCCAGGACACGACCGACGTCCCGGCCCAGATCGGGCGCGTGCGCAACCGGCTCGAGGGCGACGTCGATCTCGAGCACGCCTCGTTCTTCCTCTCGAAGATGACGATCGTGCCCACGGGGCGCGCCCCGATGCGCCGCTGGCGGATGAAGCTGTTCCTCGCGCTCGCGCGCAACGCGGCGAACCCGGTCGAGTACTTCGGCCTGCCCGACGAGCGCACCGTGGTGATGGGCTCGCACATCGAGCTCTAGCCCGCGCGGGACCGGCACTCGCGCTCGAGCCGGGCGACGCGCTCCTGCAGCGACTCGATCTCGTCGAGGCACGCGGCCAGCGCTTCGTTGAGCTGCGCGAGCACGCCGACCACCGGCGCCACGCCGACCGCCGCGTGGCCGTCGACGTGATGTTCCGGCTCGAGCGGGGGTGCAATTTCGGACTGCATGACGAAGCTCCTCTGAATCAGTGATCCTGAGAGGAAGCCCAGCGCCGCGCCCTACGGTCGCGCGCCGTCCTTCCGTCGTGGTGGTGAAATCGCTCCGACGCCCGCCGGCATCGCGCGACCTCAGAGTCAATGTAGCTGCCGAGGGGGGCTGCTTCACTGCGTGCGCGTGCCACGCTTCGCCGTCGACCTGACCGCCGTGCGCCTCTCACGCGATCTGCGACTCGTCCTGCTCGGTCAGGCGCTGTCCGCGCTCGGCACGCAGGCAGCTCTGGTCGCCGTTCCATATCAGGTGTACGTGCTGACGCACTCCGCGGCTCTCGTCGGTCTGCTCGGTGTCGTCGAACTCGGCCCGCTGATCGCCGCGTCGCTGCTCGGCGGCGCGATCGCCGACCGCATGGATCGTCGCGGCCTGCTGCTGATGGCGCAGCTCGCCGAGACGCTGATCGTCGGTGGCCTTGCCGCGATCGCGCTGCTCGAGCAGCCGCCGATCGCGCTCGTGTTCCTGCTCGCCGGCGCGCTCGCCGGCGCCGGCGCCGTGGTCAACGTGGCGCGTTCGGCGATGGTCCCCGGGCTGGCGGGCCGCGAGCGGCTGCGCTCGGCGCTCTCGCTCAACTTCGGTCTGACGCAGGTCGCGTCGGTCGTCGGACCGGGCGCAGGCGGCCTCCTGATCGCGTGGCTCGGGGTCGGCGCGACCTACGCGGTCGACGCCGGGGCCTTCCTCGTCGCCCTCCTCGCCACCCTGCCGCTGCGGCCGATGCGACCGGGCGGCGGCGACGGGGTCGCCGGCCCGCCGCCTGCCGTGGGGCGCTCGATCGCCGAGGGCCTGCGCTTCGTGCGCGGCAACCGGGCACTGATGGGCTCGTTCGTCATCGACATCGCGGCGATGACCTTCGGGATGCCGCGCGCGCTGTTCGCGGTGCTCTCGCTCACGGTCTACCACTCGGGCGCGGCGGGGACGGGCCTGCTCTACGCCGCCGTGTCGGCCGGCGCGACGGTGGCGGCGCTGACGACGGGATGGGTCGAGCACGCGCGCTGGCTCGGCCGGGTCGTGATCGGCGCCGTGCTCGTGTGGGGCGCGGCGATCGCGGCGGCGGGCGTCGTCGGATCGCTGGCGGCGGCCGCGCTGCTGCTGGCGGTCGCCGGCGCGGCGGACTCGATCAGCGCCGTCTGCCGCTCGATCATCAACCAGACCGTCACGCCCGAGGCGCTGCGCGGGCGGATGTCGGCCGCGTTCATGCTCGTGGTGACGAGCGGTCCGCGTCTCGGCGACCTCGAGTCGGGCCTTGTGGCCGCCGCCACCTCGGCGGGCTTCGCCGTGCTCAGCGGCGGCCTGGCCTGCATCGCCTCGGTCGGCGCGATCGTCTGGGCCTTCCCCCAGCTCGCGGCCTACGACGGCCACACGCCGCCGCCGGCGGAGCTGGAGGATGCCGCACTCGTGGCCTAAACCAGGTGCGGGCCGAGCAGCGTCAGGTCCGCCGGGCCGAGCCGATCGGCGGCCGTCTTGGCCTGATGCCAGTAGGGGTAGAGCAGCGGCGGCGCACTGACCTCATCCAGACGCGCGCTCTCGTCGTCCGCGAGCGTCAGCTCGGCGGCCTTCAGGTTGTCGGCGAGCTGCTCGTCGGGGCGCGCACCGACGACCACCGACGCCACGCCCGGACGGCCGAGCAGCCATGCGATCGCGACCTGCGCGGCGGAGACGCCATGGCCCTCGCCGATCTCCACGAGCACCTCGACGATGTCGTAGAGCTTCTCCTCGTCGCGGACCGGCGGCTCGTTCCAGTCGGTCAGCCCGCGCGAGCCCTCGGGCATGTCCTTGCCGCGACGGTACTTGCCCGACAGCAGGCCGCCGGCGAGCGGGCTCCAGACGAGGATCTCGACGCCCTGGTCGACGGCGATCGGCACGAGCTCGTACTCGGCCTCGCGCGCCTGCAGCGTGTAGTGGATCTGCTGCGAGACGAAGCGCTCGAAGCCGTGCTCGCGCGCGATGCCGAGCGCCTTCATCAGGTGCCAGCCCGAGTAGTTCGAGCAGCCGACGTAGCGGACCTTGCCCTGGGTGACCAGCGTGTCGAGCGCCGCGAGCGTCTCCTCCAGCGGCGTGACGCCGTCCCACTCGTGGACCTGCAGCAGGTCGATGTGGTCGATCTGCAGGCGCCGCAGGCTGGCCTCGCACTGGTCGACGATGTGGTGACGCGAGAGGCCCGCGTCGTTGGGCCCATCGCCCATCGGCATCCGCAGCTTCGTGGCGACCAGCGTGCGCTCGCGGCGGCCGTGCAGGATCTCGCCGACGATCTCCTCCGAGAGCCCGTCGGAGTACACGTTGGCGGTGTCGACCAGGTTGACGCCGGCGTCGAGGCAGAGGTCGAGCTGGCGGCGGGCGCCGGCGACGTCGGTTTCGCCGACGCTGGCGAAGTTCCCGCGGCCGCCGAACGTCATCGTGCCGAGGGTGAGCGCGGAGATGCGCAGGCCGGAGCGGCCGAGCTGGCGATAGTCCATGCCCACAACGTTTCCCCGCCGCCGCCGATCCGTACCGCGACCTGCGCCCGTACCCATGTCGATGACCGAGACCGAGCTGATCTGGTTCCGCCGCGACCTGCGCCTGCGCGACCTTCCAGCGCTGCACGCCGCCGCCCGCGCCGAGCGCACGGTTCCCGTCTTCGTCTTCGACGAGCGGCTCTACCGGACGGGACGCTTCCCGAGCGCGCCGCGCACCGCCTTCATGCTCGGCTGCCTGCATGAGCTCGACGCGGCGCTGCGCGAGCGCGGCGGCCGGCTCGTGATCCGCACGGGCAGGCCGGAGACGGAGATCCCGAAGCTGGCGCGCGAGACCGGCGCGCGCGCCGTCCACTGGACCGCTGACGCCTCCCCGTGGTCGCGCCGGCGCGACCAGCGGGTGCACGACGGCCTTGCCCGGCTCTCCGTGGCAGCCCACCCGCATCCCGGCGCCTGCGTCGTCGACGATCCCTCGCGCATCCGCACCAAGCAGGGCAAGCCCTACACGGTGTTCTCGCCGTTCGCGCGCGCCTGGCTCGTCACCCGCCGCCGCGACCTGGTCCCGATGCCGCACGCGCTGACGCTGCCATCGAACCTGCGCACCGGCCGCCTGCCGTCGGCGCGCGATCTCGGCGCCGAGATCGATGGCGGGCTCGGCTTCACGCCGGGCGAGCACGCGGGCCGCGAGGCGCTCGCCGCCTTCCTGCGCACGCGCCTCGCGGCCTACGAGGACGGGCGCGACACCCCGGCCGGCGGCTCCTCCCGGCTCTCGCCCTACCTGCGCTGGGGCTGCGTCTCGGCGCTCGAGCTCGACACGAAGGTCGCCGAGCAGCGCAGCGGCGGGTCTGCGAGCTACCGCAACGAGCTGGCCTGGCGCGACTTCTACGCCGCCGTGCTGATGCACTTCCCGCAGGTCGTCCAGCACGAGTTCCAGGAGCGCTACCGCGCGCTCGACTGGGACCCGCCCGGCGACCGGCTCGAGGCCTGGAAGCAGGGCCGCACCGGCTATCCGCTGGTCGACGCCGGCATGCGCCAGCTCGCCGCCGAGCACTGGATGCACAACCGCGTGCGGATGGTCGTCGGCTCGTTCTTGACCAAGGACCTGCAGCTCGACTGGCGGCTCGGCGAGGCACACTTCATGGCGTTGCTGCTCGACGGCGACATGGCCGCCAACAACGGCGGCTGGCAGTGGATCGCGTCGACCGGCACCGATCCCGCGCCGTACTTCCAGCGGCTCTTGAACCCGGTCACGCAGCAGCGCCGCCATGACCCCGACGGCATCTACGTCCGCCGCTGGGTCCCGGAGCTGCGCGACGTGGGAGACGAGCATCTCGCCGAGCCGTGGACGATGAGCGAGGACGAGCAGCGGGCCGCCGGCTGCGTGATCGGCCGCGACTACCCCGAGCCGATCGTCGACCACGCGGTCGAGCGACGCCGCGCGATCGAGCGCTACCGCGCGGCGGGCTGATCCTCAGACGGTCACGAGAGTGCGCAGCAGGCGCGCAAGCGCGGGCGCGATCCAGTCCGTCGGCGCCGCCGCGTCGCCCTCGCGCAGGCTCAGCAGCCCCAGCCGCAGCCCGTCGAGCGCGGCGACGACGATCCGCGTGTCGAGCGCCGGCGCCGCCGATCCGGCCGGCCCCAGCACTCGCTCGCCCACCTGCTGCAGCGACGCGCCCCACTGGCGGTGCACCCCGACGGCGCCCGGGCGGCCGAGCGTCTCGAGCTGCAGCCGGTAGAGCGCGACCGTGATCTCGCGCTCCTCCCCCTCGCTCTGGGCGACGACCCAGGCGGCGAGCTCCTCGCCCCAAACCTCCGGGTCGAACGCGCCGCCGGCCGACGCCGCGGCCACGCGGTCGGCCATCGCGCCGACCCGCTCGACCTCGCGCTGCGCGGTCCAGCGCAGCGCCGCCTCGAGGATCTCCCCCTTGGAGGCGAAGTGCCAGGTCGTCGAGGACAGGGAGACTCCCGCCTGCAGCGCGACGCGCCGGTGGGTGACCGCGCCGACTCCGTCACGGGCGACGATCCGCACGGTGGCCGCGACGATCGCCTCGCGCAGTCGCTCGGACGCGTCGGCGCGGCGGGTCGAGCGAACGGCCATGACGCCACTGTACCGGCCGTGCCAGTACGTTCGTACTTGAACTTCCCTTAGCCGGGCAATAGGTTCCCGGGCGGCCCATGGGAGAGCTCCCTCACACCCGACGCTCCTTCCTCGGCCTCGCGGGAGGCTCCGCCCTGCTGTGCACGATCGGAGGCGAGACCGTCAACGTCGACTCGCCGCGTGCGCTTGCGCGCGCCGACGCACTTGCGGCAGCAGTCCCGCGGCCGGCGGCCGCCAGAGCGCGTGCCGCGGCGTTCCCCGAGATCCCCCCGGCTCCGGGCGGGCAGCGGCGCGAGTTCTGGATCCAGGCCGAAGCCCACCGCTGGAACGTGATCCCCACCGGCAAGGACGACTGGGAGGGCATGCGCGTTCCGCGCCCGCACCGCTTCCCGGCCATGGTCTACCGCGAGATGACGCCGGGCTTCGCCGCGCACGTTCGCCCGATCACGATCCCCGGCCCGACGCTCTACGCGCAGGAGGGCGACGTGATCGCGGTGCACTTCCGCAACGCGCTGAGCAAGCAGGCGGTCACGATGCACCCGCACGGCGTCCGCTACAACACGGAGTACGACGGCGCCTACATGGGCCGCTACACGCACACCGGCGGCTACATCGGTCCCGGCGAGGAGTTCACCTACCAGTGGGAGTGCGTGCCGGGATCCGTCGGCGCGTGGCCCTACCACGACCACGGGCCCAACCACGTCATCAACGCGATGCGCGGCCTCTTCGGCACCGTCGTCGTCAGGCCGCGCGGCGCGCGCTGGCCCGACCACACCTTCAACCTGTTCCTCCACTCGTTCGCGCCGAACATCACCGGCCTCGATGCGAACTTCCAGTGCATCAACGGCCGCTCGTTCGCCGGCAACACACCGACGCTGACCGCGAAGGTCGGCGAGGACGTCGAGTTCAACGTCTTCGGGATGGACAACTTCTTCCACACGTTCCACATCCACGGACACCGCTGGCGCGATGGCGCCGGCACACCCGTGGACAACCCGACGGTCGGACCCAACGAGACCGTGACTGCGCGCTTCACCGAGGACAACCCCGGCCGCTGGCTGTACCACTGCCACGTCTTCTCGCACATGATGGCGGGGATGGCGGGTTGGTACGTGGTCACCGAGTAGCGGCCACCGCTGAGAGGAGAGGGTCATCCGCACCACCACCCGCATCGCATCGCTCGCCGCCGTTTCGGCCGCGATGCTGGGCGCCGCCGCGACGCAGGCGCCTGCCCAGACGTACCCGAAGCCGGGTCAGCCCGGCAAGGCGCAGAACGCGCCGAAGGGCCCCCACCACACCTACACGGTGTGCAAGCGCAAGGGCGCGTGCGACTTCCGCACGATCCAGAAGGCCGTCAACAAGGCCAAGGCCGGCGACACGATCCGGGTCAAGCACGGCACCTACAAGGAAGCCGTCATGATCACCGGCGCCAAGAAGCGCTTCATCAAGCTGATCGGCGATCCCAAGCACCCCGCCAAGGTCCTGCTCAACGGGTCGAACAAGAAGCCCAACGGCGTGCTCGTGTCCGGCGCCAACCAGGTGACGGTGCGCGGCTTCAAGGCGCGCGACTACAAGGCCAACGGCTTCTTCGTCGTCAACGCCACCGGCTACACGCTGCAGAACCTGATCGCCCAGCACACCGGCGTCTACGGCCTGTACGCGTTCAACACCAAGGGCGGCCTGATGGCCGACTCGGAGGCCTACTACCTCAACGACGGGGCGTTCTACATCGGGCAGACGCCGCCGCAGGCCAAGCCGTTGCGCTCGATCGTGCGCAACGTCAAGGGCCACGCGTCGGCGATCGGCTTCTCGGCGACGAACATGCGCTACGTGACGATCACCAACAGCAAGTTCTGGGACAACGCGCTCGGCGTGGTGCCCAACGCGCTGGACTCCGAGAAGTACCCGCCGCCGGAGGACAACGTCATCACCAACAACGACATCTTCTGGAACAACTTCGACTTCCACGCCGGCCACCCGCCGTTCACGGTGCGCACATCGGGGACCGGGGCGCTCGCGCCGGTCGGCACCGGCCTGCTGCTGCTCGGCGGCCGCGGGAACCTCGTGCAGGGCAACCGCTTCTACGGCAACTACCTGACGGCCGTGGCGGCGATCGACGGGATCCTGCTCGACCCGAACAAGCACCCGGACGCGATCGCGCTGCAGCGCAACACGGTGCGCGACAACCAGTTCGGGCTCGGAGGCGCGGACCTCAACGGCCGCGACATCAGCTACGACGGCTCGGGCAACGACAACTGCTTCGGCCCGAACACGATCATGTCGCCGTCACCCGACACCGCGCCGCCGCCGAGCTGCCCGTTCGCCGGCCCCAACGCGTACAGCGCGGCGGACCGCAACACGATGGTGAGCTGGACCGGCGAGCAGGCGGTCGGCCACTGGATCAAGCACCCGCACGCCGCGAAGAAGGGCTACAAGCCGCTCGAGGTGTTCAAGTGAGCCGGCAGCTCACCCGCCTCGCCGTGACCTCCGCCGCCGGCGCCGCGCTTCTATGCGCGGCGCCGGCGGTCGCCGGCACGTCGCTGCGCCGGACGGTGCGAATCGGCGACAACTACTTCACGCCGCAGACGCTGAGGGTGAGGAAGGGCACCACGATCACGTGGAAGTGGCCCGGCGCGGACACCGCCGGCGACGTGCACGACGTCAAGCTCAAGTCCGGCCCTCGGGGCGTCAGGAGGTTCCACTCGCAGCCCGCGTCGAGCGACTACCGCTACCGGCGCAGGCTCACGGTGCCCGGCACCTACCGGATCGTCTGCACGCTGCACGAGGACATGAAGATGAAGATCGTGGTTCGCAGACCCGCCTGACGCACTTCCGTCCGGGTGCACGCGTAGCGTCGCGTCCGTGGTTCCCGAGGCGTGCCCTCTCTGTGGATCGTCGTTCTTGCAGCCGCTGCGCTGCGAGGCGAAGGCGCAGGACGCGATGATCGTCGACCTGCGCTGCTCCGAGTGCGCCGAGCGGCTCACCGTGACGTGCACGCGGGCGCAGGTGCGCGAGCTCGACCGCCAGCAGGCGCAGTGGCGCGAGGCGATCGTCTCGGCCTACGAGGTGTCGGTGATCGAGACGATGGATGCGCTGGCGACGTGCCTCGGCGCAGCGCTGGCGCTCGACCTGATCGGGCCCGACGACTTCGCGCCGCGCCGCTTCGCCCGGCCGGCGCCCGCCTCGAGCTAGGCCGCCAGCACCGCCACGAGCTCGTCCAGCAGGGCCGCGTTCGCCGCGGCGACCCGCCAGGGCGTACCGGCGCGGACGACCTCCGCTTGGACGCCGCCCGCCTCGGCGACGAGCAGCGCGCCCGGGTACCAGTCCCACGGCTCCACGCCGGGCTGGACCCAGCCGTGCAGCCGGCCCTCGGCGACCCAGGCGAGATCGAGCGTGCCCGATCCGATGATCCGCAGCATGCCGGCGTGCTCGACGAGCGCGCGGAAGCCGTCGATCACGCCCGCGCGGCCCTTGCGGTCCGGATGGGCGTAGGTGGCGAGGATCGCGTCGGCGAGCCGCTCCGGGCCCCGCGCGCGGATCGGCGCGTCGTCGGCGAACGCGCCCTCTCCCGCCGTGGCCGTCCAGCGCCGCCCGGCGATCGGATCGAGCACCGCGACCGCGAGCGCGCGGCCGTCCGCGACGAGCGCGGCAGCGCAGCAGTAGGGCCCGAGGCCGGTGGCGAAGTTCAGCGTCCCGTCGAGCGCGTCGAGCACCCAGGTGCGCCCGCCGGCGCCGGTGTCGGCGCTGGCGCCCTCCTCGCCGAGGATGCCGTCCTCGGGGCGCTCGGCGCCCAGGATCGCCACCATCGCGGCCTCGGCCGCGTGGTCGGCGGCGGTGACGACGTCGGTCGCGGCGGTCTTCGCCTCGACCACGACCGGCCGCTCGCGCGCGGCGCGGACCGCCGCCCCCGCCGCCTCGACGAGCGCGACGGCGACCTCGAGGTCAGCGCGGGGCAACCGCGGAGGCCCAGCGGCCCTGGGCGCGCAGAGCACCGACGATCGACAGCGTGGCCGGGGAGCGGTTGAACGTGTAGAAGTGCAGCCCCGGGACCCCGGCGTCGAGCAGCTCGGCGCACTGGGCGGTCGCGTAGGCGATGCCGAGCTGGGCGGCCGCGGCCGGGTCGTGCGCTCGCTGCTCGAGCTCGCGGCGCAGGCCGGAGGGGACGCCGGCGCCGCACATGGCGGCGAGCCGCTCGACCTGCGCGGCGCTGGCGATCGGGATGATCCCCGGCAGCACGGGCACGTCGATGCCGGCGGCGCGCAGACGCTCGACGAAGCGGAAGTAGTCGGCGTTGTCGAAGAACAGCTGGGTGACGAGCACCGACACCCCGGCGTCGACCTTCGCGCGGACGTAGTCGAGCTCGGCGGACTCCGGGTAGCACGCGCCGGCCACGCAGAAATCGCCGGTCTCGCGCGCCAGCGCGGCGAGCTCGGCCGCCGAGCCGAGGCCGTCGGCCGGCGCGACCCGCTCGCGCCGCGGGTCGCGTCCGTGCGGCGGATCGCCACGCAGCGCGAGGACGTTGCCGGCCCCCTGGGCGGCGATCTCGGCGAGCAGGCCGCGCAGCTCCTCGCGCGTCGAATCGACGCAGGTGAGGTGCGGCATCGCCTCGAGGCGATGCTCGCGAGCGAGCCGGCGCACCAGCGCGAGCGTCAGATCGCGGGTCGAGCCGCCCGCGCCGTAGGTGACCGAGACGAACGCCGGCTCGAGCCGGCGCAGCTCCTCGACCGCGCGCCACAAGGCCAGCTCGGCCTCGACGCTGCGCGGGGGCAAGAACTCGAACGACAGGACGGGCTCGCCGCCCGCCGCGAGGCGCTCGTCGATCCGCATCGCTCAGCCGCCCGCCACCGCGGGAAGCACGGTCAGCTCGGCGCCATCCGGGACGGTGGTGTCGAGGCCGTCGAGGAAGCGGATGTCCTCGCCCGCGAGGTAGACGTTCACGAAGCGGCGCAGGCTGCCGTCGTCGTCGGCCATGCGGGAGCGCAGCTCGCCGTGCCTCGCGTAGAGCGCGTCGAGCGCCTCCCCGACGGTGCCCGCCTCGACCTCGGCGCTCGCGGCGCCGCCGGCGGCGTCGCGCAGCTGCGTCGGCAGCTTCACCGTCACCGCCATCAGGCCACCGCTCCGGCGGGAGCGAACGCCGCGTCGAACGCCTTCAGCGACGGCGCGATCTCCGTCACCTCGAAGCCTTCGCGGACCGCGTCGAGCGTCTTCAGGCCGTCTCCGGTGATGTACGCGACCACGCGCTCGGCCGGATCGATCTCGCCACGCTCGGCGAGCTTGGCCAGGACCGCCGTGGTGACACCGCCGGCCGTCTCGGTGAAGATGCCGGTCGTCTCGGCGAGCAGGCGGATGCCGGCGCGGATCTCGTCGTCGGTGACCGAGTCGACGCCGCCGCCGGTACGGCGCGCGAGCTCGATGGCGTAGGGGCCGTCGGCCGGGTTGCCGATCGCGAGCGACTTCGCGATCGTGTCCGGCTTGACCGGGCGGCAGACGTCGGTGCCCGCCTCCCAGGCCTGCGCGACGGGCGAGCAGCCGAGCGCCTGCGCGCCGTTCATACGCGGCACGTCGCCCTCGACGAGCCCGGCCTCGATCCACTCCTCGAAGCCGCGCGCGACCTTCGTGAACAGCGACCCGGAGGCGATCGGGGCGACGACGCGGTCGGGCAGCTCCCAGCCGAGCTGCTCGACCGTCTCGAAGGCGAGCGTCTTGGAGCCCTGCGAGTAGTAGGGCCGCATGTTGATGTTCACGAACGCCCAGCCGTCGCGCTCCGCGGAGAGCTCGGTGCAGAGCCGGTTGACGGCGTCGTAGTTGCCGTGGACGCCGACGACGTGGGAGCCGTAGGCGGCATTGGCGAGGATCTTCTCGGGCTCGAGGTCGGCCGGGATGATCACGTAGGCGGGGAAGCCGCCGTTGGCGGCGTGCGCGCTGACTGCGTTGGCGAGGTTGCCGGTGGAGGCGCACGCGATCGTGTCGAAGCCGAGCTCGCGAGCACGCGCGAGCGCGACCGAGACGACGCGGTCCTTGAACGAGTGGGTGGGGTTTGCGCGCTCGTCCTTGATCCAGACCTCGCGCAGCCCGAGCCGCTCGGCGAGCCGGTCGGCACGCACGAGCGGCGTCCAGCCCGTCGGCAGGCTGGCCCGCGGGGCGGCGTCGACGGGAAGGAAGTCGCTGTAGCGCCAGATCGTGTGCGGGCCGGCCTGGATCCGGCGGCGCAGCTCGTCCGGGCTCGCGGCCGGCGCGGCGTAGACCACCTCGAGCGGGCCGAAGCAGCGCTCGCAGACGTAGCGCGCGTCAGCGGGGTAGGTGGTGGAGCACTCCTTGCACTTCAGGGCATCTGCCGGCATCTGTGTCTTCCTTCGCCCGGTGTGCGGCGGAAGCTCGAGGAGACCCGGAACCCATCGCCGCATCTCCCAGGCCGTCGTCTTTGGAGCCTGTTGGAATTGCCACCTTGTCCTCGGCGCTCGCGCGCCGAAGCAGGTTGGCGGGGTTTCATCGGGCCAGTCCCTCCACCCCTCTGGATGCGTCCAGCTATGTCTTCGGCAGGGTAGCGAATTCTCCGTAGCGTCGCCGAAGGCGCCGAGCGGAGCCTGCGAAGCGAGGCGCCTGGCAGGCGAAACCAGTTTCATCCGAAGAGCCGTAGACTGTCAGTCAACGCCATGCCGCTCTCGGACGAACCGCTCAGTCGCAGCCATGCCGAGCCTTCCTCGCTCCCCCTTCGGGCGCCGTTCGGCCCGCGCCCTCGCCGCCGCCGCGGCGGCGCGCTCGCCTGAGCGCGACGAGCCGCGCGCCGAGATCGTCGAGGCCCCGGGCCTCCGCTGGATCAACATCCTCCGCCCCCGTGCCGCCGACCAGGCGTGGCTCGAGGAGCGCTTCGAGTTCCACCCGCTCGACTACGAGGACGTGCTCTCGCGCAACCAGCGCCCGAAGGTCGACGAGTACGACGACTACCAGTTCATCGTCCTGCACTTCCCTCGCTACGACAAGACGGTCGGCCGTCTCAACGCGGCCGAGGTCGACATCTTCGTCGGCCCCGACTACCTGATCACGCTCCCCAACGAGCCGCTGCAGCCGCTCGAGTACCTGTTCGAGCGCGTGCGCACCAACGAGGAGCTGCGCGACCAGCTGTTCTCCAAGGGCGCCGGCTACCTGCTCTACCGGATCGTCGACGACCTCGTCGACTCCTCGTTCCCGATGCTGCGCAAGATGGGCAACAAACTCGAGCGCATCGAGGAGGAGATCTTCGAAGGCAACTCCGACGAGGTCGTGCGCGACATCTCCAACGTCAAGCAGGAGATCATCAACTTCCGCAAGATCGTGCGACCGCAACGCGCGGCGTTCCGCGACCTCGAGCGCACGAAGGCGCGCTACATCGCCGAGGACCTCGACCTCTACTTCGACGACATCCAGGACGCGTCGGAGCGGGTGTGGGACATGCTCGAGAACTACAAGGAGGTCGTCGAGGCGCTCGAGGCGACGAACGAGTCGGCGCTCGCGCACCGGACCAACGAGGTCTTCCGCGTGCTCACGGCCTTCTCGGTGATCATCCTCCCGCTGACGCTGATCGCCTCGATCTGGGGCATGAACGTGCGTGTCCCGGGCGAGCAGAGCATCCACGCGTTCTGGGCCATCATCGTCACGATGGTGGTCGTGCTCGGCGGGCTCGTGGTGTTCTTCCGGCGGCGCGGATGGCTCTAGACCTCCAGCGGATGGCCGACGTGGCGGCGCTCGAGCGCCCCGCGGAAGCCAAGCGGATGCTGGTGATCGTCAACCCGTACGCGACGACGATGTCCGACCGGCTCAAGCACCTGGTCGTCTACGCGCTGCAGGGCCGCTACGAGGTCCACGCGGTGGACACCCAGCGGCGCGGGCACGCGACGGAGCTCTGCCGCGAGGCCGCCCGCGAGGGCTACGACGTCGTCGTCGCCTTCGGCGGCGACGGCACGGTCAACGAGGCCGCCAACGGGCTTGCGGGCTCCGAGACGCCGCTGACCTGCCTGCCCGGCGGCTCCAACAACGTCTACGCGAAGATCCTCGGCATCCCCCACGACGTCGTCGACGCGACCGAGCACCTGCTCAACATGGCCGACGCCTGGGAGCCGCGCCGTGCCGATCTCGGCCGCGTCGACGGCCGCTGGTTCACCTTCGCCGCGGGCATGGGGCTCGACGCCAGCGTCGTCGAGCGGGTCGACGCCCATCCCGATCGCAAGACGCGCTGGGGCGCCTGGTACTTCACCGAGATGGCGGTGCGGACGTTCCTGCGCCGCTACGTCATCCGCCCGCCGAGGCTCGAGGTGCAGGCCGACGGGCGCACGATCCCCGGCGTCAGCGTCTTCCTGCAGAACGCCGCTCCCTACACGTACTTCAAGCAGCGCCCGGTGAACCTGGTCGAGGGCGCGGCGCTCGACTCGGGCGACCTCGCCGGGGTGGTCCTCACCCGCGCGAGCCCGATCGACGTCCCGACGATCGCGTTCCGGGCGCTCTCGGGCGCGGCGCGGATCGCCCGCCACGCCAAGGTCGAGGCGTTCGCAGGCGTCCACGACGTCACGGTCCGCTCGATCGACGGCCGGCCGGTGCCGCTCCAGGTCGACGGCGACCACATCGGCGATGCCGAGCAGGCGACGTTCACCGTCGCCCCCGGCGCCCTGCGCGTCGTCGCGTAGCGGCGTCGAGCGCGTCTGCAACCAACCCGGGCCGGGTCCGCGGCGTTGCAACGAGCATGCTCAAGTCAACGCTCGGCCTCGCGGCCGCCGCGGCGCTGCTCGCGCCCGCGGCCGTCCAGGCCGCGAAGCCTCCCAAGCTCCCCGCCAAGCTCACGATCGCCGCGGCGCCGAGCGCGGTGACCTTCGGACGGGCGACGACCCTGAGCGGCAAGCTCAGCGGCGGCAAGTCCGCCGCCGGCCAGCTCGTCGCGGTCCAGGCCGACACCGCGCCCTTCGATGGCACCTACACCGACGTCGCGACCGCCAAGACCGACGCCAACGGCGACTGGTCGGCCACCAACGCCCCGACCGCGCTGACCCGCTACCGCGCGCAGGCCAAGACCGCGCCGCCGGCCACGAGCGCCACGGTCGACGTCGGCGTGCGCCTGCGGGTCGGCATCCGCGTCTCCGACCGCACGCCCGCACGGGGGCAGCGGGTGCGCTTCTCCGGCACGGTCGCGCCCGCCCACGACGGCGCCCCGGTGCGCATCCAGCGCCGCCGCGCGGACGGCAGCTGGCGTACGGTCGCCCGCACGACGCTGCAGGACGCCGGCGACGCGGTCTCGCGCTACGCGAAGCGCGTGAAGGTCACGCGCACCGGCACCTACCGCGTGCGCGCCGCGAGCGGCGACGGCGACCACCTGCGCGGCACCAGCGCCACCCGCAGGCTCCGCGTGGCGGCGGGCTAGCCGCCGCCCGCGGGGATCACGCGGTAGGCGTCGAAGACGGCGTCGATCGCCCGCAGGCGGTTGATCGTCCCGCGCAGCGCCTGCAGGTCCCCGACCTCGACCACGAAGCGATTCTTGACCATCGGCTGCTGGACGATGCAGCGCGCCTCGATGATGTTCACGCCGCCCTCGGCGAACGTGCGCGAGAGGTCCTCGAGCAGCCGGTGACGATCCCAGGCATCGACCTGTAGCTCGACCTTGAACGAGGTCTCCGAGTCTCCGTCCCAGGAGACGGGCACGAAGCGGTCGGGATCCTTGCGCAGCGCGACCACGTTGGGACAGTCCTCGCGGTGGATCGTGATGCCGCGGCCGAGCGAGACGTAGCCGAGGATCGTGTCGCCCGACACCGGCCGGCAGCACTTGGCCAGGCGCAGGGGAACGTCCTCGACGCCCTCGACGCGAATGCCGAACTTCGACGAGGGCGCCTCGGGCCGGCGCCGGTTGACCGGCCTGATCAGGTCGTCCGCGGCGGAGATCTCCTCCTCGGCCGACTCGCCCTGCTTGAGGCGCTGGAGGACCTTGTTGACGACGACCTTCGGCGAGATCTTCGCGCCGCCCAGCGCGATGTAGAAGTCGTCAGCCTTGCGGAAGCCCATCTCGCGGATCACGTCGGCGAGCAGCGGCGACCCGGTCAGCTTCTGCGCGGGCAGCCCGGCCTTCGTCAGGTGCTCCTGCAGCAGATCGCGGCCAGTGTGCTCGGAGTCGTCGCGCGACTCGGCCTTGAACCAGGCGCGGATCTTGTTGCGCGCGCGGGTCGTCTTGACCAGCGAGAGCCAGTCGCGCGACGGGCCGCGCTCGCGCTTGGACGTCAGGATCTCGACGATGTCGCCCGACTCGAGCTCGTAGTGCAGCGGCACGATCTTGCCGTTGACCTTGGCGCCGACGCAGCGGTGGCCGACGTCGGTGTGGATCTCGTAGGCGAAGTCCAGCGGCGTGGCCCCAGCGGCGAGCGACTTGACCTCGCCCTTGGGGGTGAAGACGAAGACCTCCTCCTCGATCAGCTGGCCGCGGAGCTGGTCGGTGAACTCGAGCGGATCGTCCTCGTCGACCGAGTCGTCGATCAGCGACTTGAGCCACTTCAGCTTGACCTCGGTCGGGTCGACGCCCCCGGCGGCCTTGCTCGCCCCCTCCTTGTAGCGCCAGTGCGCGGCGACGCCGTACTCGGCGGTCTCGTGCATCTCGCGGGTGCGGATCTGGATCTCGAGCGGCCGGCCCTCGGGTCCGATCACCGTGGTGTGGAGCGCCTGGTACAAGATGAACTTGGGCATGGCGACCATGTCCTTGAAGCGCCCCGGCAGCGGCTTCCAGAGCGAATGGATGACCCCGACGGCTCCGTAGCAGTCCTTCACCGAGTCGACGATCACCCGCATGGCCGTGAGGTCGTAGATCTCGTTGAACTCGCGGCCCTTCTTGGTCATCTTCGAGTAGATCGAGTAGAAGTGCTTCGCGCGCCCTGAGATCTCGGACTCGATGCCGAGCGCCTCGAGCTCCTTGGCCAGGTAGCCGCCGGCGCGCGCGACGTAGTGCTCGCGTTCCTCGCGCTGCTGGTTGACCAGGCCCTTGATCTCCTGGTACTTGCGCGGATGCAACGTCGCGAAGGCGAGGTCCTCGAGCTCCCACTTGATGGCGTGGATGCCGAGCCGGTGCGCGAGCGGCGCGTAGATCTCGAGGGTCTCCTTCGCCTTCTCGATCTGCTTGGGCTTGGGCATCGCGCCGAGCGTGCGCATGTTGTGCAGCCGGTCGGCCAGCTTGATCAGGATGACCCGGACGTCCGTGGCCATCGCGACCATCATCTTGCGGTAGTTCTCGGCCTGCGCCTCGTCGCGCGACTGGAACGTGATGCCGGTGAGCTTGGTGACGCCGTCGACGAGGCTCGCGACCTCCTCGCCGAAGGCGGTCCGGACCTCCTCGAGGTTCGCGGTCGTGTCCTCGACGGTGTCGTGCAGCAACGCGGCGCACAGCGTCTCGGTGTCGAGGCGCATGCCGGCGCAGATCTTCGCAACGCCGACGGGATGGACGATGAACTCCTCACCCGACTGCCGGCGCTGGTCGGCGTGGTGTTCGCAGGAGAACGTGAAGGCCTGCACGACGCGGCGGCGGTCGATGGGCTCGGCGACCTCGTCGGCGTGCTCGGAGACGATCGCGAAGAGGTCGGCGAGCAGCTCGCGCTCGAGCCGCGTCAGGTCGCCGGGGATATCGGCCGCGGCGGGATCGGCGGTGACGTGCTCGCGGTCGATGGGCGTGTGCCCGGCCACCGCGACGTCCGCCTCCGGTGAGCCGCCCGCGACCCGGGGGCGCGCGCGGCCGTCGCCGTCGCCGTCGGCCTCGGCGGGCGTCAGGCTGCTGCTCGGATGCTGTGGCTGGTCAGGAATGTCAGTCCGTCCTCGAGACACCGATGGTAGGCCCGGAAGGCGGCCGAGCGCTCCAGCGCGGTGCGCGCGGGGGTGTCGACCGTCCGAAGGGCCGGCCCCTCGCGGTCGAGGACGACGAGGTCGAGCTCCGTGAGGACCCGCACGAGGCGCCCGGCGAGCGCCGGCGTCCTCGGCTGCGGTCCCTCGCCCCGGAGCGCCGTTTCGCAGGCCTCCCCGCGGGCCTCCCCCGTCCGGCGCAGATGCCGGTAGAGGGCGGTCAGCGGGTCGCGCAGGGCGTAGTCCCACTGATGGATGCGTTGAGCGAATGCTAGCTCAGGCTGCCCCCATGCCAGGTGCGCCCAGGCGCCCGCGGACGTACGTTCGAGCAAGGCGAGCAGATGCGCGTAGGGGGGCGGGTCGACGGCCACGAGATGGGCGAAGCCGGCTGCCATGCCGGGGTCGTCGGCCAGCGCGGCCCACGAGCAGACGGCGAAGCCGCCCGCGCGCCCGCGCAGGGCCCGCGCGCGCTGGGCGGGATGGGCGGTGACGGCGAGCACCGCCTCGCCGCTCGCGACGAGGTCGCAGAGCACGCCCGCGATGCCGCTGCCGCGCAGGTCGCGGACGTGCTCAGCCGCCACGTCGATCGCGGCGGCGGGCGGTCCCGGCGCGGGCCGGTCCCCGCGGGCGAGATCGCGGGCCAGCTCGGCGGCCACGGCGTCGGAGTAGCCGAGCTCGCCGACGACCTCGATCGGCCGGGCGGGCGCCGGAACGGCCTGGCGCAGCACGAGTCGCGGCTCGACGGTTCCGTTCCAGCGGTTGACCTCGAGCCGCACGGCGGCGTCGATCGGCTCGCCGGGCTCGGCGGGCAGCCGGTTGCCGGCCCCGAAGTGCACGCAGTGCGAGCGCGCGCCGCCCGCCTGCAGGGTGAAGGCGACGTGGCGCCCCTCCCCGATCGCGCGCGGATCGGAGAGCTGCGCGCCGGGGACGAGCAATGCGGGCGCCGGGTTCGCCTGGCCGAACGGCGCCAGGCGCTCGAGCTCCTCCGCGAGGCCGAGCGTCAGCGCGTCGCCCGGAGCGACGGCGTCGACGCGGATCTTGGGCACGAGGTCGTCGGGGGTGAGCACCTCGGCGGCGTGGCCGCAGAAGGCCGCGCGGAAGCCGTCGACCGCGGCACGCTCGATCGTCAGGCCGGCGGCCGCGCGGTGGCCTCCGTGGCGGAGCAGGTGGCCGCTCGCCGCTTCGAGCCCGCCGAGCAGGTCGAACCGCGGGATCGAGCGGCCCGAGCCGGTGCCCCCGTCGCCGTCGAGGGCGATCAGCACGGCCGGCCGGTGGTGGCGCTCGGCGATCCGCGCCGCGACGATCCCGATCACGCCCGGGTGCCAGCCCTCACCGGCGAGGACGTAGGCCGGCGCCGGACCGGCCTCGGCTACCAGCGCCTCGGCCTCGAAGCGGATGCGGGTCTCGACGTCGCGCCGCTCGGCGTTGACCGCATCGAGCTCCGCCGCGACCGCGCGAGCGCGCTCGGGATCCTCGGTCAGTACCAGCTCGAGCCCGGCGTCGGCGCGGTGCAGCCGCCCGGCGGCGTTGATCCGGGGGGCGAGCCGGAAGCCGATCGAGCCGGCGTCGAGCTCTCCCGGATCGACCCGCGCGACCGCCATCAGCGCCCGCAGGCCCGGCTTGCGGGTGGACGCGAGCGCGCGCAGACCCTCGCGCACGAGGCGGCGGTTCTCGCCGAGCAGCGGGACGACGTCGGCGACGGTCGCGAGCGCGACGAGATCGAGGTCCTCGTCGGCGAGCGCTGCATCCTCCCCCGCTCCGGCGAGCAGCGCCTGGGCGAGCTTGTGCGCGACCGCCGTGGCGCACAGGTCCGTGCACGGGTAGCCGCCCACGCGCGGATGCACGATCGGCGCGTCGGGCAGGCGCCCGTCCGCCCGCGGGCTGTGGTGGTCGGTGACCACCACGTCGATGCCCGCCGAGCGCGCGGCCGCGACCTCCTCGACGGCCGTGATCGCGCAGTCGGCCGTGATCAGCAGGTCGGTGCCGCGTGCGGCGAGCCGCTCGACCGTCGCCGCGGCGAGGCCGTAGCCGTCGTCGATGCGGCTCGGCAGGTACCAGTCGACGTCGGCGCCGAGCGTCCGCAGCACGCGCACGAGCACGGCGGTCGAGCAGACGCCGTCGACGTCATAGTCCCCGTGCACCGTGATCCGGGAGCGCCGCCCGATGTGGCCGAGAATGCGCCCCGCGGCGGCGCGCAGGCCGCGGAAGGCGTCGAGCGGATACGCGTCCGCGGCGGCCAGGAAGGCGCGCGCAGCGTCCGGCTCGCCGAGGCCGCGGCGGACCAGCACCTGGGCGAGGACGTGCGAGACGCCGAGCGTCGCGGCGAGCCCGCGGGCGGCGGCGAAGTCGTAGGGATCGAGCTCGATGCGGGCCGGAAGCGGTGACACGGCCCGCGAACGTACGTCGCGGCCCGGACGGAACGCCTGCCGTCAGGCGTGCGCGTGCAGACGCCGTTGACAGCGTCCCCGGCAGCCACCGAGATCGGCGCCTCGGTGAGGCGTCTAGCGCTTCAGACGCAGGACGCTGACCACGCCGCCGTGGTCGGAGGGGTGCAGGCCGGAGGGGGTCCACTCGCGACCCGTGAGCGTCGACCTGACGAGCTTCACGCCCGGCTTGGTCATGATCCAGTCGACGTTGTGGTCCCAGCCCGCGTTCTTCGCGAGGTCGGTGAAGCAGCACGAGCTCCTGGCCGAGCGGCGCGGCTTGAAGCCCGCGTCGGCGATCACCTGATACGGGGGCCGGTCGCCGGGGTCCGACTGGAGCGGACCTGCGTTGAGGTCGCCGACGAGGATCGTCGTGCGGCCGGACCTCAGCGGACCCTTCACGAGCTCCTGCGCCTGCTTGAGGCGAGTGGCCTGGTCGTAGGCCTCGAGGTGCGTGTTGACGAGGTGCAGGCGCGCACCCCGCACCGTCGCGTCGAGCGCGTTCCAGGTCCGGCCGGGCGAGACGTTCCCGAGCTGCGGGCTCGCGAACGACAGCTGGTCGGCGAACACGCCGACCCGCTCGTGCGCGACCTTCACCCCCTTGCGAGCGAGCGTGACGTCGCCGAGCGACAGCCTCAGGTCATAGCCCTTGTTCGTCGGGCCCTCGACGTCGAGGCCGTAGTCCTTGGCGGCGACCGAGTACCGCCGGCCGCGCTTGGCGAGCTCGGAGCGGATCAGCGCGAGGTAGTCGTAGATGACCGTCTTCGCCGGCTTCGGGCTGCCCTTGGGTCCCCTGCGGTAGAGCGAGACCTCCTGCAGGCCGACGAGGTCGGGCCTCGCCGCGGCGATCTCGTCGGCGATCGCCTTCATGCGGCCCTTCGGGTCGCTGGCCGTGACCGTGTCGACGAGCCGCCCGGCGGCCGCCTCGAAGCCGGCGCCCTTGTCAGCGAGGGCGATCGGCGGCAGGTCGGCGCCGAGGTAGACGTTGCGCGTCATGACTCTCACGTCGGTGGTCCGCGCCGACGCGCCGGGGGCGGCGGCGAGCGAAGCGGCGAGGACGGCCGCGACCGTGAGGGGGATCCGTCTGAGCATGGACGCCACCCTAACGGTGGCGCCGTCCTATGCGGGAAGCCCGGCGGCGCCGGCGTGCTCGCGCTCGGCCCGCACGCCCATGAAGTAGACGATGCCGAGGCCGATGATCGCGCCCGGGACCGCCTCGAGGCCGGTGAGCAGGTGGGTGTCGTTGCGCCCCGGGATCGACCCGAGGTTGATGATCAGGCCGAAGATGAACGAGCCGAGCAGCGCGCCGAGGAACGCCCCGACGATGCCGCCCGCGAAGCGGTCGGGCAGGAAGACCGTGAAGTGCCAGATGGCCAGCCCGATCATGATCCAGACGAGCGCGCCCATCAGCGGTTCCTCCCGTGTGGCCGGCGGTTCGGCGGCCGGCGGCCGGACTCGCCGTCGCCGTTGCCGTCCTCGGGCGGCCGCGGCTCGCGCGGCGCCGGCGTGGCGCCCGTCGGGCCGGCGGCGCGGGAGCGCGCGCGGCGCCCGCCGGCCGGCCGCTGCGGCCCGCCGGCGGCGGCCGGCGGCCCCGCCGCGGCCGGTGCGCTGCGCGCGGTCGCCTCGTCGAGCCCGAGGTTCTTGACCATCTCGTCGAACTCGCGCTGGGAGACGCCCTGGGCCGGATCGGCCGACGCGGCCGCCGGCCGCCGGCGCTGCGACGGGGCGACGTCGACGGGACCGCCCTGGGCGGTGGTCGCGTACGCGGGCACCTCGCCGAGATCGCGCTCGATGCGGGTCTCGCGGGCACGATAGACCGGCTCGCGCTCCTTCCAGTGGGTGAGCACCGGGCCGGCGATGAAGATCGACGAGTACGTGCCCGAGGCCACGCCGACGAGCAGGGCGAACGCGAAGTCCTTCAGCGTCGCGCCGCCGAACAGCAGCAGCGAGAGCACCGGCAGCAGGGTGCAGAAGCTCGTCGCGAGCGAGCGCGTGATGACCTCGGACATCGAGCGGTTGACGATCTGCGCGAAGGCGGCGCTCGGCATCCGCGGGATGTTCTCGCGCACGCGGTCGAACACGATGATCGTGTCGTAGAGCGAGTAGCCCAGGATCGTCAGCAGCGCCGCGACCGTCGACGTCGTCACCTCCCGGCCCACGAGGGCGTACACGCCCGCCACGATCAGCACGTCGTGCATCAGCGCGATCAGCACCGGGACGGCGAACTTCCACTCGAACCGGAGCCCGATGTAGACCGAGATCACCAGCAGCGAGGCGATGATCGCGATCACGGCCGACTTCGCCACGCTCTGCCCGAAGCTCGGGCCGATCTCCTCCTCGTTGGGCGTGCCCCGCACGCCGAAGGCGTTGTCGAGCGCCTTCTCCGCGCCGTCGATGCCCTGCTTGCCGAGCTGCTTGGTGGTGATCTGGACCGCGTTGGCGCCGAGCCGCGGGTTGGAGATGGTCTGGACGTTCGCGTCGGTCAGCCCCTGCGGGTTGAGCACGCTGCGGATCTGGTCCACGCTGGCGGAGCGCTCGAGGCCGACCGTCAGGCGCGTGCCGCCGTCGAAGTCGATCCCGAAGTTGATCCCCTTGCCCGAGATCGCCAGCGCGCCGATCAGCAGGATGCATCCGGAGAACGAGAAGAACCACTTCGACTTGCCCATGTAGTCGAAGCGGAAGTCGAAGCGCTTCTTGCCCGCTCCGAGCGCCGCCCGCGAGCGGATGATCCGCGTCGAGCGCAGCGAGTAGAGGATCGCCTGCGTGGCCACCACGGCGGTGAACAGGGAGACGAGAACGCCGAGGCCGAGCGTGAACGCGAAGCCCTTCACGCCCGCGGTGGCGAGCACGAAGAGGATGAACGCGACCAGGAAGGTCACGATGTTCGCGTCGATGATCGCGGTCAGGCCCTTGCGGTAGCCCGAGATGATCGCCTGCCCCACGCCGCGACCCGCGCGGATCTCCTCCTTGACGCGCTCGAAGACGACGATGTTCGCGTCCGCAGCCACGCCCAGCGTGAGGATCAGACCCGCGATGCCCGGCAGCGTCATCGTGATCGGGATGAGCTTGATCAGCGCGAAGAAGTAGAGCGCGTAGATGCCCAGCGCGGCCGTCGCGATCAGGCCGAGCACGCGGTAGAAGATGATCAGGAACAGCGCGACGATGGCGAAGCCGGCGATGCCGGCGATCAGGCCCTGGTCGAGCGCTTGCTGGCCTAGGCTCGCGGAGACCTGCGAGCGCGAGATCAGGTCCAGGCGGATCGGCAGCGCGCCGATCTGGAGGATCTTCGCCAGGTCCTGCGCCGTCTGGACGGTGAAGCCGCCGGAGATCTGCGCGCCGGTGCCCCCGTCGATGCCGTCCGGGTTCTCCTGGTAGTTGATGTACGGCGCCGACACGAGCGCGTTGTCGAGCACGATCGCGAAGTGCTGCGAGCTCGCGATCGCGTTCGAGCCAGGCAGCGAGTTGTCCTGGCCGCGCTGGGCGATCTTGCGCGTGATGTCCTGGAAGGCCGTCCTGCCCTTGCTCGTGAAGTTGAACGTCACGATCGGCTGGCCCTGCTGATCGGAGCTCTGCTTCGGGTCCTTGATGTCGGTGCCCGACAGCGCCGGGTTGTCCTGGATGACCCAGTAGGCGTCCGGCGGCGGTGACGTCGCGCTCGCCTTCTCGGCCTGGATCACGAGGATCCCGATCGGGACCTTCAGCACGGTCAGCCTGCTGCGCTGGGCGGGCGTCAGCGCCTGGCCCGCGGCAGCCGCCGAGTCGAACGGCTGGCCGTTCGCGAACGGCTTGTGCGAGACCTTGTCGAACGCGTAGTAGCGCGGGGCCGCGGCGGCGTTGTTGTTGCCATCGACCTGCGGCTTGCACTTGCCCGCCTGCTGGACCGCCTTGTAGAGCCCCGCCGTCGGCTGCTGACCGCCGTTGACCTGGGTGGGATCGGTCTTGCAGGAGGCATCGAGGATGTTCGCCTCCCAGTCGTAGAAGAACAGCTGGGCGGTCGATCCGACCTGGTTGGCCGCACGCTGCGCGTCAGAGACGCCCGGCAGGCTGACCTCGATCTGGTTGGAGCCGAGCAGCGACAGCTCCGGCTCGGCGACGCCGAACGCGTCGACGCGCTGGCGCATGATGTCCAGCGCGCGGCCGAGCGCGTCCTGCGTGACCGTCGGCTGCTGCGGGGTCGGCTTGGCCAGGTAGACGAGCTGGACGCCGCCCTTGAGGTCGAGACCGAGCTTCGTCGGCTTGCTGGCGATCGCCACGAGCGACCCGGCGATGAGGCCGAGGACGATCAGCAGGATCAGCAGCGAGCGGCGGCGTTCGGTCATGGCGACGGAGGAAGGGTAGAGCGAGGGTGCTACTTGGCGGGCGTCAATACGAGCAGCAGGCCGCCGTCGTCATCGTATGCGGGAAAGAGATCCGCCACCGCCTTGGCGGGCAGATCGCCCTCGGCGTTGACCACGACCGGCTTGCCGAGCTGGCGGACGCCCCACTCGAGCACCGTGCTCACGTGGTCGGTCTCGCCCTCGAAGTCGAGGCCGAGCACGTCGGCGACCGGGCGGCCGATGACCTTCTCGTCGGAGAGGCCGGTCAGCTCGCGCGAGCCGCGCCCGCAGCCGATCACGCGGCCGGACTGGTCGCAGACGAAGAACGCCGCGTTGGGCGCCGGGTAGTAGTCGTCCAGGAGCTCGAAGAGGAAGCCGAAGCCGCACTTGGAGCATCCCCGCGGCTGGTTCCGGAAGCCCGCCGTGCGCTCGGTCGCCGTCGACCGGTTGCCGCAGTTCGGGCAGATGAACAGATGCGCCATGACAGGCTCTAGCGTAGACAGGACGCCTTAACCGGTGTCTTTAGAACAGGGCCGCGGCCGCGTCGGCCGGCGGCTCGAGCCCGAGGTGGCGGAAGGCGTGCACGGTGGCGCAGCGCCCGCGCGGGGTGCGCTGGATGAAGCCGCGCTGGAGCAGATACGGCTCGTAGACGTCCTCCACGGTGTCGGCCTCCTCGTGGACGGCAACGGCGAGCGTGGACAGCCCGACCGGGCCGCCGGAGAAGCGCGTGCAGATGACCTCGAGGATCGTGCGGTCGACCCGGTCGAGCCCTTCGTGGTCGACCTCCTGAAGCTCGAGCGCGGCGGCGGCGACCGCCTGGTCGATCGTCCCGCGCGCATGGACCTCGGCGTAGTCGCGCACGCGCTTGAGCAGCCGGTTGGCCACGCGCGGGGTGCCGCGCGAGCGCTCGGCGATCGCCCGCGCTCCGGCCGGTTCGATGCCCACGCCGAGCACCCGTGCGGAGCGCAGGACGATCCGTGTCAGGTCTCCCGGCTCGTAGTGGTCGAGGCGCTGCTGGATCCCGAACCGGTCGCGCAGCGGCCGGCTGAGCAGCCCGGCGCGGGTCGTCGCGCCGACCAGCGTGAACGATGGAAGGTCGAGCGTCACGATCCGCGCGCCCGCGCCCGCGCCGACGGTGATCGGAAGCTGGCGATCCTCCATCGCGGGATAGAAGGTCTCCTCGACCGCGCGCGCGAGCCGGTGGATCTCGTCCACGAAGAACACCGAGCGGGGCTCGAGCGCGGTCAGATACGAGGCGATGTCGCCCTTCTTCTCCAGCGCCGGGCCGGCGGTCTGCACGAACGGGACCTCGAGCTCGGCGGCCACGATCTGGGCCAACGACGTCTTCCCGAGTCCGGGCGGCCCGGCGAACAGGACGTGGTCGAGCGCCTCGCCCCGGGCGGCGGCGGCGCGGATCGCCACGCCGAGCTGGTCCTTGAGCGCGTCCTGGCCGACGAACTCCTGCAGGCGCCGGGGGCGCAGCGTCGCCTCGGCGTCGTCGTCCTCGCGGCGCGTCGGGGACTGGACGCGCTCGAGCGCGGGGTCGAAGTCGGGGTCCAGGCCGGGAGTGCGGATCGGGCTCACCGGCGCGAGCCTCGCAGGGCGTGGGCGATCAGATCCTCGGTGCTGCCGGGCGGCGCCGAGGCGAGCAGCGCCTCCGCCTCCTGCGCCGAGAAGCCGAGCCCGACGAGGCCTTCGCGGGCGAGCACGAGCGGGTCGTCACCGCTCGCGACCACGATCGGATCGTCGTCGACCGCCCCGACCTTCTCGCGCAGCTCGACGATGATCCGCTCGGCGGTGCGCTTGCCGATACCCGGCACGGCCTGCAGGCGGGCGACGTCGCCGGCGGCGACGGCGCTCAGCAGAGCCCGCGGCGAGCCGCCGGAGAGCACCGCGAGCGCCATCTTGGGTCCGACGGACTGGACGCCGATCAGCAGCAGGAAGAGGTCGCGCTCCTCCTCGCTGGCGAAGCCGTAGAGCGCGAGCGCGTCGTCGCGGACGACGAGGTGCGTGTGCAGGAGCGCCTCCTCCCCCACGCGCGGGACGTGGCGCAGGGTCTCGGCGGAGACGGCGAGCCGGTAGCCGACGCCGCCACAGGAGATCACCACGTGGTCGGCGCGGCGGACCGCGACCTCGCCGGCGACGAGCGCGATCATCCGGCGATCCTTCCAGCTTCGCGCTGCGCGCTCGCCGTCGCTGCGCTACCGGTGCCGAGCGCAGCGGCCATCGGGGCGCGGGAGCGCATCGAGCGCGAGCAGCGACTGGACCATCCGCTGGACCTGGTCCTTGGCGGCGCGGCCGGAGCCGCAGACCGCGGCCTTGATTTGCTGGGGCGTGTAGGAGGCGCATGGCAGCGCGCGCTGGCCGGCGGCCAGGAGCACGACGCCGCGGGCCTGGCCGACCGCCAGCGCCGAGCCGACGTTGGCCCCGAAGTAGAGGTCCTCGATGGCCACGCAGTCGGGCCGGTAGTCCTCCATCACCTTCGCCACGCCGGCATGGATGCGCGCGAGCCGCAGCGCCGGCTCCATCTGGGCGGGCGTCTCGATGACCCCGCCGTCGAGCGCCACCAGGCGCCCGCGATGCTGGGCCACCACGCCGTAGCCGGTGTTGCCGATGCCGGGGTCGATGCCGAGGACGATCACGTACACGCCCGGGATTCTGCGTCCGCGACCGGACGCCTTCCCTGGGGGCGCGCTAGGAGTTGACGAGCGACGAGCCGGCGAAGCCGAAGAACCAGAGGCCGAAGAGCACGAGCGCGATGCCGACGGAGATGATCATCACCTTGTCGAGCACGCCGCCCCTGTGGCGATCCTCGGCGTCGCCGCGCATCGACTTCATCCACGGGGCGGTGCGCCGGTTGCCCTCGGCCTGGCGGGTGAGCGCCTGATGGCGCCGGTCGAGCCAGGCCAGGCACTTGCCGACGATCGCGAAGCCGATCGGCAGGCCGAGGAGCACGAGCAGGATCGGGCCGAGCGTCGGGTTGCTCGAGCTCGACAGCTTCGAGGCCAGGTAGACCAGCCCGAGCGGGACCCCGATCCACATCAGCACGCTGCCGACCGCCATCAGGGCGACCAGGAAGATCGCGGCCGGGTTCCAGTAGGAGCGCATGTTCAGCGTCTCAACGTACCCTGAACGTGGCCGTTCACACGCCGGTCGGGCGTGCGCGCCGGTCAGCCGGCGACGCGTTCGAGCACGTCGGCGGGCACGTCGAAGTTCGCGTGCACCGCATCCGTGTCGTCCTGGTCCTCGAGCGCCTCGATCAGCCGCATCAGCCTGACCGCCCCGTCCTCGTCGAGGGGAACCAGGCTCTTCGGCCGCTGCGAGACCTGCGCCTCGTCCACCTCGACGCCCGCGTCGACCAGCGCCTGGCGCACCGTCGCAAGGTCGGCGGGCTCGCAGATCACCTCGAAGACGTCGTCGTCGACGGCGATGTCCTCGGCGCCGGCGTCGATCGCGACCATCAGGTCGTCCTCGGAGTAGCGCTCGCCGTCGACCACGACGACGCCCTTCTTGTCGAACAGGTACGCGACCGAGCCGGGCTCGCCGAGCGAGCCGCCGTGCTTGGTGAACGCGTGGCGCATCTCGGAGCCGGTGCGGTTGCGGTTGTCTGTCAGCGCCTCGACGAGCACGGCCACGCCGCCCGGGCCGTAGCCCTCGTACATCACGGCCTCGTAGGCGTCGGCGTCCGCGCCCTCGCCGGTGCCCTTGGCGATCGCGCGCTCGATGTTGTCCTTGGGCATCGAGGCGTCGCGGGCCTTCTGGATCGCCAGCGCGAGCGACGGGTTGCCGTCGGGGTCGCCGCCGCCCTCCTTCGCGGCGACCGTGATCGCGCGTGCGAGCTTGGTGAAGAGCTTGCCGCGGCGGGCGTCGACGATCGCCTTCTTGTGCTTGATCCCCGCCCACTTGGAATGCCCGGCCATGGCGCCTGAGTCTAGAGCCGCTCGACCAGCGAGCCGCCGACGATCTCGTCCTCCGCCTCGCCGAAGCGCACCCACGCCTTGTTCGTCCCGTCGTAGTCGGGGGCCCACAGCACGAGCGTCCCGTCGCGCCCGCGGACGCGCACCGTGTCGGTGCCCTCGGGATCGAGTCCGCGCCAGATCCGGATGAACGGGTTGCGCTCCCACTCGTCGAGGATCGTCGTCGGCAGGGTGTGCCCGGGATGGACGCGGATCGCCTCGTCGAGCGCCATCACGCGCTCCATGATCGAGTGCTTGAGGTCGCCGTAGCCCGTTGCGTTCGGCGCCATCGTCCCGGCGACCGTGCCCTTGAACAGCAGGTCGCCGGTCAGCAGATCGGACTCGCCGGCGAGCAGCGCGAGGTGGCCCGGCGCGTGGCCCGGGGTGAAGATCGCGCGGAGCACGAGGTCGCCGGCGAACACCTCGCCGCCGTCCTCGAGCGTGTCCGTGACGAGTCCTTCGAGCAGCTCGGCGGTGCGGGCGTGCGCGAGCACGGGGACGTCGAAGCGCTCGGTGTACTGCGCGATGTCGACGTGGTCGAAGTGATGGTGGGTGAGGACGATCGCGTCGATCTCGATCCCGTCGCGCTCGATGCGCTCGAGCAGCGGGCCGCCCTCCCCGTGGCCGTCGACGAGGATCCCGCGGCCGGCCGGGCGTTCGGCGAGGAGGTAGGAGTTGGAGGTGTACTGCGAGTGCTCGGCGCGCTCGAGGATCACGGGGCGTCCTTCCTAGTCGAAGTCGATGACGGAGCGGATGCCGTCCTGGGCGTGCATGAGCTCGAAGCCGCGGTTGACGTCCTCGAGCCGGATCCGGTGCGAGACGAACGGCTCGACGTCGATCTCGCCGTCGAGCGCGCGCTGCACGTACTGCGGGACCTGGTCGCGGCCCTTGACGCCGCCGAACGACGAGCCGGCGATGCGGCGTCCGGTGATCAGCAGGCGCGGGACGACGGCGAGCGTCTCCCCCTTGCCGGCCACGCCCGCGACGGTGCACAGCCCCCAGCCCATGCGGGCGGACTCGACGGCCTGGCGCATGACCTCGACGTTGCCCGTCGCCTCGAAGGTGTAGTCGGCGCCGAACCCGCGGGTCTCGTCGAGCACGCGCTGGACCGTGTCCTCGCCGCCGATCCAGGCGTCGGTCGCGCCCTGGCCCTTGGCGAGCTCGAGCCGGTCCTCGGAGAGGTCGACGCAGATGATCCGCTCGGCTCCCTGCAGACGCGCGCCGGCGACCGCGCCGAGCCCGACCATGCCGGCGCCGAAGACCACGACGGTCGAGCCGGGCTCGACCTTCGCCGTGTTCATCGCCGCGCCGAGTCCCGTGCTGAGACCGCAGGCGAACAGGGCGGCGTGGTGCAGCGGTGCATCCGGCGTGATCTTCGCGAGCGCGATCTCCGGCATCACCGTGTACTCGGCGAACGTGCTCGTGCCCATGAAGTGGCGGATCGGCTCGCCGTCGCGCGAGAGCCGCGTCGTGCCGTCGGGCAGATGCCCCTGATTCTGCTGCTCGCGGATCGCCAGGCAGAGGTTCGTGCGCGGGCTGCGGCAGTGCTCGCACTCGCGGCATTGGGGCGAGAACAGCGTGACCACGTGATCGCCGGGCGCGACGTCGCGCACGCCGGCCCCCACCGCCTCCACGATCCCGGCGCCCTCGTGGCCGAGCACCGCGGGCGCGTAGCCCGACGGGTCGGCGCCCGACGCGGTGTACATGTCCGTGTGGCAGACGCCGCAGGCCACCAGCCGGACGAGGACCTCGCCCGCCTCCGGTTCCGCGAGCTCGACGTCGGTGACGTTCAGGGGCGCGCCGAACTGCTCCAGCACCGCTGCACGGATCCGCATGGCGTGGACCCTAGTGGGCGCGGCTGCCGGCTGACGGCGACGGGGCGGGGCTGCGAGGGTTGCGGGCCCGCGAGGCGAGGGTCAACCCGAGCCGTCCACCTCGCCCGCGCGCCCCGCGCCCTATCCTGCCCCGCCCATGCCTGGTGCCATCGATCCCGGAATCTTCAAGGCCTACGACATCCGCGGCACGCACCCCGAGGAGATCGACGGCGACGTCGCCGAGCAGCTCGGGCGCGCGTTCGCGCGGGTGCTCGCCGAGCTCAGCGGCCGCGCGGCCCACGAGCTGCGCATCGGCCTCGGACGCGACATGCGGCTCGCCGCGCCGGAGCTCGCCGCGCGCTACCGCAACGGGATGGTCGCCGAGGGCGCGCACGTGGTCGACGCCGGGATGGTCGGGACCGAGATGCTCTACTGGCTCGTCGGCTCGCGCGAGCTCGACGGCGGCCTCATGTGCACCGCGTCGCACAACCCGGCCCGTTACACCGGCGCCAAGCTCGTCGAGCGCGGCGCGGTCGCGCTGTCGGGCGACCGCGGCATCGGCGAGATGCGCGACCTGATCGCGAGCGGCCTCCCGGACGAGGCGCCGGCGCGTCCTGGCTCCTCCGAGGAGGTCGACCTCTACGCGCCCTTCCAGCAGGCCGCGCTCGCGCTCGTGGACACGAGCGCCATCGCCCCGATGAAGGTCGTGCTCGACGGGGGCAACGGGATGGCGGGGCCGATGGTCGGCCCCGTGCTCGACGGCCTCGGCCTCGACCTCGTCAAGACCTACTGGACGCCCGACGGCACGTTCCCCGACCATGAGCCGAACCCGCTGCTGGAGGAGAACCGCCGCTTCATCATCGACACCGTCCGCGCCGAGGAGGCGCAGCTCGGCATCGCCTGGGACGGCGACGCCGATCGCTGCTTCTTCATCGACGACACCGGCGAGTTCGTGCCGGGCGACCTGATCACCGCCCTGATCGCCCGCTCGATGCTCGAGCAGCATCCCGGCGCCACCATCATCTACGACCTGCGCGCGTCCTGGGCTGTGCGCGACACCGTCGCCGAGGCCGGTGGCACCGCGCTCGAAAACCGTGTGGGCCACGCCTTCATCAAGGCCCGCCTGCGCAAGGAGGATGCCGTCTTCGCCGGTGAGGTGTCCGGCCACTACTACTTCAAGGACTTCTACTTCTGCGACACCGGCATCGTGCCGGCGCTGGTGATGCTGGAGCTGATCTCGCGCAGCGGCAAGCGCCTGTCGGAGCTGCTGCGGCCCTACCGCGAGCGCTACCACATCTCCGGCGAGATCAACTCGACCGTGGCCGACGTGCCCTTGCGGCTGCAGGAGCTGAAGGACCGCTACGCGCTGGCGGCGGTGCGCGTCTCGCACCTGGACGGCATCTCGTTCGAGTTCGACGACTGGCACTTCAACGTGCGGCCGTCCAACACCGAGCCGCTGCTGCGGCTCAACCTGGAGGCCTTGTCGGCGCAGACGATGGAGCAGCGGCGCGACGAGGTGCTCGCGCTGATCCGCAGCTGATGCCCGCCAGCGACCGCCGGCCACCGTTTCGCTACGCCCACCGCATGCGCGTCGGCTTCGACGAGACCGATGCCCAGGGCATCGTCTACTACGGCCGCTACATGCCCTACTTCGACCGCGCCCGCGTGGAGTACATGCGCGACCTCGGTGTGCTGGTGCAGGAGCCGGCCGACCCGGAGTTCGTGATGCGCGCCCAGCACGTCGAATACCACGCGCCTGCTCGGTTCGACGACGAGCTGGAAGTGTTCGTGCGGGTGCGGCGGATCGGCACCACCAGCATCGCCTGGGAGTTCGAGGCCTACAACGTCACCAGCGGCGAGCGGCTGGCGGCGGCCAACCAGACGCTGGTGTCGGTCGATCCGGCCGAGCGGCGGCCGGTGCCGGTGGAGTGGCGGGTGCGCGAGGCGATCGCCGGATTCGAGACGGACATGGAGCTGTGAGCGATCAGGTCACACAGGAGGCGGCGCTGCTCGCGGTGCGCCAGATCATCGAGCGCGAGCCTGACTCCGACGACATCCTGCGCCAGGTGGTCGACCTGCTGGCCGACGGCTTCGAGCACTACTCCTGGGTGGGCATCTACTTCGTCGAGGGAGACGAGCTGGCGCTGGGCCCGTGGAAGGGGGCGGCCGCCACCGAGCACGTGCGCATCCCGGTCGGCCAGGGCGTGTGCGGCGCCGCCGCTGCAAGCGGCGTCACCGAGATCGTGGACGACGTCAACGCCGACCCGCGCTACCTGGCCTGCTTCGCCTCCACCCGCTCCGAGATCGTCGTTCCGATCAGCTACCAGGACATCGTGGTGGCCGAGATCGACATCGACTCCGACCGGCCGGCGGCGTTCGGGCAGCCCGATCGCGGCTTCCTGGAGGAGGTGGCGCGGCTGCTCAGTCCCTATTGCCTCGTCGGCTGGGATACGGGCGGCGAGCCCTGGGAGCCATGAGCAGGCCGGCCAGCAACATTGAGGTCATCTTCGCCGACTGGCTGGACGCGATGCGCCGCGGCGACGTCGAGACGATGGCCGCCCGGCTGGCGCCGGACGTCGTGCACCAGGGCCTCCGCGACGAGTGGATCTGCCGCAACCGCGAGGAGGTGCTGCGGATGGTGCGCGGTCGCGCCGGACGGGTGCCGCCGGTGGAGGCGCTGGAGCTGGTGGCGGCCGGCGATCGGGTGGTGATGTCCGTGCGCGGACCCGGCGTCGGCCCACCCGTCGACGACGAAT
>JAXDHR010000095.1:0-35547 GCA_034664425.1 Solirubrobacteraceae bacterium | reverse complement strand
TGCCGGGCGCGATCGTGCTTCCGCGCTGGGCGCTCGACCGCGTCGCGGAGGTCCCCGGCGGCGCCCGCCCCTCCTACGCCCAGGACTACTACGAGCGCGACAACGAGGCCTACCGCGCCTGGGACGCCGTCGCGCGAGACCGCGAAGCCTTCGGCGCCTGGGTGCGCGAGGAGCTCGGCGCGTGAGCTGGACGGCAGACGAGATGATGTCGATCGCCGCCGCGCGCGCCCTCGCCGACGGGAGCTCGTGCTTCGTCGGCATCGGACTCCCGAGCACGGCCGCGAACCTCGCCCGGCGCACGCACGCGCCGGAACTCGTGCTTGTCTACGAGGCGGGCGCGATCGGCGCCAAGCCGCCGCGCCTGCCGCTCTCGATCGGCGACGGCATGCTCGGCGAGACCGCCGATGCCGTCGTCTCCGTGCCCGAGATCTTCAACTACTGGGTCCAGCCCGGCCGCATCGAGGTCGGCTTCCTCGGCGCCGCCCAGATCGACCGCTTCGCGAACATCAACACGACGGTCATCGGCGCCTACGACGCACCCGACGTGCGCCTGCCGGGTGCCGGCGGCGCACCGGAGATCGCGGCCTCCTGCAGGGAGGTCGTCGTGATCGTGCGCCAGAGCGCGCGCGCCTTCGTCGAGCGCGTCGACTTCGTCACCTCGGTCGGCTTCGGCTCGGGGCCCGGCGACCGTGAGCGGCTCGGGCTCACCGGCCGCGGACCGACCCGCGTGATCACCGACCTCGGGATCCTCGAGCCGGATCCGGCGAGCTGCGAGCTGCGCCTCACCGCCGCGCACCCGGGCGTCCCGCTCGACGACGTGCGGGCGGCGACGGGCTGGGCGCTCACCGTGGCCGAGGACCTGCGCGCGACCGCCCCGCCCACCGACGCCGAGCTGGCGGCCCTGCGCGCGCTGACGGCGGGGGGCTGAGCCGTGCACGGACGGATCCTGGCCGCCTACCGCCGCGACGACGAGTCGCACCCGCCGCTCGCCACGCCCGAGTACCGCTCGACGGCGCTGCGCGCACCGCGGCGCGAGCGGCTGCTGCTCGCCCACACGCTCACCGAGGTCACCGGACCGCTGCTCGGGCCGGGTCGCGTCGGCGCGCTCGACCACGACCTCACCCGCCAGCACGACGGCGAGCCGCTCGGCGAGCGGATCATCGTCCACGGGCGCGTGATCGAGGACGACGGCCGCCCGCTGCCGGACACGCTGATCGAGGCGTGGCAGGCCAATGCCGGCGGGCGGTACCGGCACGAGGTCGACCGCCATCCGGCGCCGCTCGATCCCAACTTCACCGGCGCCGGGCGCTGCCTGACCGATGGCGAGGGGCGTTTCCGCTTCGTCACGATCAAACCGGGCGCGTACCCGTGGGGCAACCACGAGAACGCCTGGCGGCCCGCCCACATCCACTTCTCGGTGCTCGGGCGCGCGTTCACGCAGCGGCTGGTGACGCAGATGTACTTCCCGGGCGATCCGCTCTTCGCACACGACCCGATCGTCAACGCGGTCCGCGACCCGCGCGCCCGCGATCGGCTGATCGCCGCGTTCGACCTCGCGGCGACCGAGCCTGGATGGGCGCTCGCCTACCGCTGGGACATCGTGCTGCGCGGGCGCGAGTCGACGCCGCCGGAGCGCGGGTGATGCCGGGCACCACCCCGTCCCAGACCGTCGGCCCCTTCTTCGCCATCGGGCTGCCCTGGCCGGACGGCGAGCTCGTGGTGCCCGAGGCGACCGCGGGCGCGATCCGCCTGCACGGCACGATCTACGACGGCGCGGGCGACCCGGTGCCCGACGCGATGGTCGAGACGTGGCAGGCCGATCCCGACGGCGGCTTCGCGCATCCGGACGATCCGCGCGGCGGGTCGAGCTCGTTCCGCGGCTTCGGGCGCTCGCTCTGCGACGGCGACGGGCGCTGGTCGATCCTCACGCTCAAGCCCGGCCGCGTCGCGGGGCCGGGCGACTCGATGCAGGCGCCGCACCTGGACGTGTCCGTGTTCGCGCGCGGCCTGCTCAACCGCGTGGTCACGCGGGTGTACTTCGCCGACGAGGCCGGAGCCAACGCGGCCGACCCTGCGCTGCGCCGGATCGCCGACGAGCGGGCCCGGGCGACGCTGCTCGCGCACGCCGACGGCGACGGCGGCTACCGCTTCGACGTCCACCTCCAAGGGGATGATGAGACCGCCTTCTTCGCCGTCTGACGGGCTCTTCGGGGCGATCACGGCGCGCGGCGGGGCCGCCGCGGCGGTCGCTGACGAGGCGTGGCTGCAGGCGCTGCTCGACGCGGAGGCGGCGCTCGCGCGCGCGCTCGCCGCGACAGGGTGGATCGCCGACGGGCAGGCCGATGCGATCGCTGCGGCATGCCGGGCGGAGGGCTTCGACGCAGGTGCGATCGGGGCGGCCGCCGTCGAGACCGGCAACCCGGCGGCGGCGCTGGCGCGCGCGCTGCGCGAACGCGTCGGCGAGGACGTTGCGGCGCACGTGCACCGCGGCGCCACGAGCCAGGACATCCTCGACAGTGCGGCGATGCTCGTCGCTCGCCGGGCGCTCGAGCCGCTGCTCGACGACCTCTCCGCGGCCGCGGAGGCTGCCGCCACCCTCGCCCGCGCGCACCGCGACACGCCGATGGCGGGCCGCACGCTGCTCCAGCAGGCGGTCCCGATCACCTTCGGGCTCAAGGCGGCGGGCTGGCTCGCCGCGCTGGCCGACGCGCGCGACGGCCTCGCCCGCGTCCGCGATACGCGGCTCGCCGCCCAGCTCGGCGGGGCTGCCGGAACGCTCTCCGCATTCGGGGGTGATGGCCCAGACGTGCTGGCGGCGTTCGCGCGCGAGCTGGGCCTCGCCGAGCCGGTGCTGGCCTGGCACACGCTGCGCGGGCGCATCGGCGAGCTCGCGGGCTCGCTCGGCGTCGTCGCGGGCGCGATCGGCAAGGTCGCCCGCGACGTCACGCTGCTCGCCCAGACCGAGGTGGGCGAGGTCGCCGAGCGCGCGGGCGGCGGCTCCTCGGCGATGCCGCACAAGCGCAACCCGGTCGCGGCGGTCGCCGCGCTCGGCTGCGCCGCGCAGGCGCCCGGGCTCGTGGCGACGCTGCTCGCCGCCCAGGTGCAGGAGCACGAGCGCGCGGCGGGCGCCTGGCACGCCGAGTGGCGGCCGCTGTCGGCGCTGCTCGCCGCGACGGGGTCCGCCGTGGCGTGGCTGCGGGCATGCCTCGAAGGGCTCGAGGTGGACAGCGCACGGATGCGCGCGAACCTCGACGCGACCGGCGGCCGGCTCGGCGCGGAGGCGGTGGTGGACGCGCTCGCCCCCGCGCTCGGTCGCTCGCCCTCGCATGACCTCGTCGCGTGCATCGCCCGCGAAACGGACGACTTCCCCGCTGCACTCGCCGCCGATCCCGAGGTCGGGGCGCGGCTCGACCGCCCGCAGATCGACGCCCTGCTGGACCCGGCGCGCCGGCTCGGCGCCGCCGCCGCCTTCGTCGACCGCGCCCTGGAGGCCCACGGATGAGCACTGTCCCCCTGAACCACACCGAGGACGGCCCGGCCGACGCGCCCATGCTGCTCCTCGGCCCGTCGCTCGGCGCCGACCTGTCGATGTGGGACGCGCAGGCGGCGGCGCTCGCGGACGCGTTGCGCGTCGTGCGCTACGACCACCGCGGCCAGGGCGGCTCGCCGGTCGCACCCGGCCCGTACGCGATCGGCGACCTCGGCCTCGACGTGCTCGCGCTGATCGACGCGCTCGGCGCGCCGCGGGCGCACGTCGCCGGCCTGTCGCTCGGCGGGATGGTCGCCATGTGGATCGCGATCAACGCGCCGGAGCGCGTCGACCGGCTCGTGCTCTGCTGCACCTCGGCGAAGTTCGGACCGCCCTCGCTGTGGCAGGAGCGCGCGCGGGTCGCCCGCACGCAGGGGATGGCGGCGCTCGCGCCGGAGACCGTCGAGCGCTGGATCACGTCCGCCGGGCGCGCGGCCGACCCCGGGCGTACGCGGGCGCTCGAGGCGATGATCGCCGCCTGCGACCCCGACGGCTACGCGAGCTGCTGCGCGGCGATCGAGCACATGGACCTGCTCGACGGCCTCCCGTCGGTCACCGCGCCGACGCTGGTCATCGCCGGCGCCGAGGACCCGTCGACGCCGCCGGGCGAGCACGCGGCCCCGATCGCCACCGCCATCCCGGGTGCGCGCCTCGAGGTGCTCGACGGCGCGGCGCACCTGGCCAACCTCGAGCGCCCGGACGACGTCACCCGGCTGTTCCGCGAGCACCTCGCCGCATGAGCTCAGATCCGCGCGACGAGCCGGGCATGCGCGTCCGCCGCGAGGTGCTCGGCGACGCGCACGTCGACCGCGCGAGCGCCGGCGCGAGCGACTTCGCCGCGCCGTTCCAGGCCTTCATCACGCGCACCGCGTGGGGTGACGTCTGGGCGCGTCCAGGCCTCGACCGGCGCACCCGCAGCCTGCTGACGCTCGTCCTGCTCACCGCGCTGCGCGCCGAGGACGAGCTGGCGCTGCACGTGCGCGCCGCGCTGCGCAACGGCGTGACGCCGGAGGAGATCCGCGAGGCGCTGATCCACGCCGCGGTCTACGCCGGCGTCCCCGCCGCCAACACCGCGTTCGGCATCGCCGAGCGCGTCCTGCGCGACGAGGGGATGATCCAATCGCCCGACGAGCCGTGACCGGAGCCGCCGCACCCTGACCGAGCTCCGGCGGGAGCTGCTCCCCTCGATCGCCTGAGCTCGGCGCCTCAGGCGGGGCGTGCGCGCTCGAACAGCGTCCGCACGGCAGCGGCCGCAGCCGGGGAGATCGCATGCTCGGGCGCCTCGTCGATCACGAGCTCGACGCTGCCGCCGGCCGCCTCGAACGCCCGCGCTGTCATCTCGACGTACTCGAGCGGGACCCACTCGTCGTCGCGAGCCGTGGCCATCAGCACCGGCAGCCCGCCGAGCGGGGCGACCGGCGGCACGTCGCCGGGCGCCCCGATCAGCGCGCCGGTGAGCACGGCGATCCCCGCGTAGGGTGCGGGACGGCGCGCAACGTGGTCGGCGACCAGGCAGGCGCCCTGAGAGAAGCCCGCGAGCACCGTCCGCCCGAAGGGAACGCCCGCCGCGGCGACGTGCGCGAGCGCCGCATCGATCTCCGCGAGGGCACGGCTCAGCCACGGCTCGTTGGCCTCGCGCGGGTCGTCGAAGCGCCCCGGGTACCAGGAGCCGCCGTCCGCGGCCGGGAGCACCCAGGCGACGTCGGGCAGTCCCACCGGCGTGACCAGGTGCTCGGCCATGTAGCCCGGATCCTGGTCGCGCCCGTGGACGGCGACGCAGGCGAGCGCTGCCGGACCGAGCGTCGCGCCCGTGATCTCCATCTACGACGCGACCGGCTCGACGGTGTCGATCCGCTCGAGCTGGCTGATCTCGGCGCGCCGGTCCTCCCAGTGCGGCGGGATGCAGACGTGTGTGCCGAGCTGGTCCTCGGCCTCGTCGATCAAGAAGCCCTGCGGCGTCGAGTACGCGAGCTCGAACAGCGCGCCGCCGGGCGTGCGCAGATAGACCGAGAAGAAGTAGCCGCGGTCCTTGACGTCGGAGACGTCCGTGTAGCCGAGGCCGACGATCCAGTCCTTCAGTGCCGCCTGGCTGTCCGCTGTCGCGGCGTCGAAGGCGTGGTGGTGGATCGTCCCCTCGCCGAAGTGCCAGCTGCCCTGCGGCAGGTCGGGCTCCTCGACCAGCTCGATCTTGCGCCCGTGGCCACCCTCCCCCACCTCGTACTGGTGGTGCGGGCCTTCGCTGCCGAGGCGCCGGCCGCTGAAGCCGCGCCGGAGGAAGTCGTCCATCGGCTCGGGCTCGCGGACCGAGGTGGTGGTGCCGTAGGCGCCGCGGATCGCGTGCTCGCCCGGAACCCCGCCGTCGTCCCACGGCTCGCGCGGATCCGGCTCGGTCTCTGCGACGATCGAGTACGGGATGCCGCAGGGGTGGGCGAACTCGAGGCGCTCCGTGCCGAAGCGCTGCGTCTCGGCGACCTCGACGCCGTGCCGGCGCAAGCGGTCGGCCCAGTAGCCGATCGAGCCGGCCGGGACGGCGACGTTGATCTGCTTGAGCTGGTTCGTCCCCCGCCGGCCCATCCAGCCCGCCTGGCGGTAGGGGAAGCTCGTGAGGATCGTGCTTCCCTGGCCGGTGCGATTGCCGTAGTAGAGGTGGTAGATCGGGATCTCGCCGTCGAAGAGGACGGTCTTCTTGACGCTCTTGAGCCCGAGCAGCCTGACGTGGAAGTCGTAGTCCTCCTGCGCCGTCCCCACGCAGAACGTCAGGTGATGCGTCCCGCGGATGCTGCCGTGATCAGACATGGCCGGCGTCTCCTCGCTCTGCTCGTGGCGACCTGTGAGGACGCTACAGGATCGCCGGCGGTCCGCCGATCGGAGGATGATCGGCCGATGACGCCCCACGAGACGCTCTTCGCGGACATCGACTCGATGGATCCGGACCGCTTCGCGGACCACCTCGCCGAGCAGGCGGTCATGCGCTTCGGCAATGCCGAGCCCGTGCACGGGCGCGCGGCGATCCGCGACGCCTGGGCCGGGTTCTGCGCGAGCATCGACGGCGTCGCCCATGACGTCGTCGGGCGATGGGAGGCCGACGATGCCACCATCGTCGAGGCGAACGTGACCTACACGCGTCGCGACGGAGGAACGGTCACCGTTCCCGTGGTCACGATCTATCGCCCAGAGGGCGGCCTGATCGACGACTACCGGATCTTCATCGATCTGGCACCGCTGTTCGCGGACGCGGGCTGAGCGGGCGCTTCGCCGCCGGTCGCCGACCAGGCGTCTGAGACGGCGGGCCCGCGGGCAGGCTCAACGACCATGGCCAGATACGGCGACTGCCAGAGCACCGAGGTCGCGGCGAGCCCCGAGCGGTGCTACGACGCCCTGACCGACTTCGAGGCCCTGCCGTCGTGGCAGGGCGCCGTGCGCCGCGTGGACGTGCGCGAGCGCGACGCGCAGGGGCGCGGCGCCGTCGTGGAGTACGAGGTCGACGCCAAGGTCAAGACCGTGCGCTACACGCTGCGCCAGGTGCACGACCCGCCGGGCCGGCTCGGCTGCGAGTACCTCGGCGGCGACTTCCGCGACTTCTCCGGCGAATGGCGCTTCTCCCCGTCGGCGAACGGCGGCACCCACGTCGAGCTCGACCTGCGCATCGACCCCGGCCGCTTCGTGCCGGGTCCGCTACGCGGCGCGATCTCGGACGCGGTGATGCGCCGCGCGCTGAAGGACCTCAAGACCCACCTCGAGGGTCAGCGCGCGCCGAGCAGCACCTCCACGAGCAGCTGATCGAGGCGCTCGTTGAAGTAGCCGCGCTCCGCGAGCGCGTCGAGCCCGTCCACCTCGGCCTTGAGCGCCTGCGCCTCGCCCGCCCCGCCGGGCACCGAGGGCTCGGCCAGCTCGGCCACCGAGGCGGCCGCGAGCGCCTCCTGGACCTCGGGCAGGGCATCGAAACGCCGCGCCGCGTCGGCCAGCGCGAGGTAGGTGCGCATGCAACCCGCCGCGAACTCCCACACGCCGTCGGCATTCTCGCTGCGGTAGGCGTGCGCGTCGAAGTGCCGCGGCCCCGCGTAGCCCGCCCGCTCGAGCAGCCGCACGAGCAGGAACGCCTCCTTGAGGTCCTCGGCGCCGAAGCGGAAGTCCTGGTCGTAGCGGCCGATGCGCTGGCCGTTGAGATCGATGTGGAAGAGCTTGCCCGCCCACAGCGCCTGGCCGACGCCGTGCTGGAACGAGAGCCCGGCCATCGTCTCGTGCGCGACCTCCGGGTTGACGCCCACCATCTCGGGGCGCTGCAGCATCGAGATGAAGTGCAGGGCGTGGCCGACCGTGGGCAGGAAGATGTCGCCGCGCGGCTCGTTCGGCTTCGGCTCGATCGCGAAGCGCAGGTCGTACCCCTGTTCGTGGACGTAGTCGCCGAGCACGTCGATCGCCTCGCGGTAGCGCTCGAGCGCGTCGCGCGGGTCCTTGGCGATGCCGGCCTCGGTCCCCTCGCGACCGCCCCAGAAGACGTACAGCTCACCACCCAGCTCAGCGCCGAGATCGATCGAGCGCATCGCCTTCCCGATCGCCGCACGGCGCACGCGCCGGTCGTTGGAGGTGAAGGCGCCGTCCTTGAACGCCGGGTGGCCGAACAGGTTCGTCGTCGCCATCCCGACGCCGAGCCCGGTCTCCTCCAGCGCGGCCTTGAAGCGGGAGACGATGCGGTCGCGCTCGGCCGCGGAACTGCCCCACGGGACCAGGTCGTCGTCGTGCAGCGAGATGCCCCAGGCGCCCAGCTCGGCGAGCTTCTTGACCGAGTCGACGGGATCGAGCGGCTCACGGGTCGGACCGCCGAACGGATCGCGTCCGGGGTTGCCGACCGTCCAGAGGCCGAAGGTGAAGCGGTGCTCGGGCCGTGGCCTGAGCGCGTCGTCAGAGGCGGGCATCTCGTTCTCCTGAGGGGAGGCTGTGAAATTAGGCTAGCCCATGGCCGAATCCTGTGCGGCGGCCTACGCGCGGCTCACCGCGTGATGGTGACCGGCGTGCCGATCGCCAGCTTGCGGCCCAGCCTGAGGATGTCGGCGTTGTGCAGGCGCACGCAGCCATGCGAGATGCGGCCCGGGATCAGCTCGGGCTCGTTCGTGCCGTGCACGCCGATGAAGCCGCCGCCGGGCCAGTCCGTCAGCACGGCGGAGCGCGCGCTCGTGCCGAACGCGAGCGGTCCGTAGGCGGAGGACACCGAGGTCAGCCGGTCGCGGATGAAGAACTGGCCGGTCGGCGTGGGCGAGCGTGCCGCGCCGACGCCGACGGGGGCGCGTAGGACGGTCTTGCCAACGCGCTCGAGGCGCAGGCGCATCCGCGAGGTGCTCACGAACAGGTGCGTGCGCACGGCGTTGTAGCCGCCGAGCGCCGAGCGCGGCACCCAGCCGGTCGAGTTGTCGGGCAGGACCCCGAGCCGGACCTCGACCCACGGTGTCCCGCGGACCGTCGTGCGAGCGAGCGAGAGCACGAGATTCGCCGTCCCCTCGGGCGTGCGGGTGCCGAGCGTGGTGACGCGCCCGGAGGAGCGCGACGGCGCCGCGCGAGCGACGACCGCGCGGTCGACGAACTGCCAGTAGGACGTGTGGTGCGGGCCCGACAGCAGGACCGGCGCGGGATCGCGCTCGACGCGGGCCGCCGCCGGAGCGGCGCTCGCAACGAGTGCGAGCGCCGCCACCGCGGCTGTGATCAGGCCCCGCCTCACCCGGTGAAGGGCGGCGTGGCGCGCGTGCCTGTCGCCCGCCGGGCCACGATGAAGTGGGTGCCGGCCACCGCGGCCAGCACCTGCTTCTTCGTCAGCGCCGCGTCGAACGCCGCCGGCGCGGGCGAGGCGCCGCGGATCTCGCGGATCCAGGCGGCGTGCCGCGCCTCGACCGTGTGAATCGCGAGCGCGGCCGCGAGCACCGTGTCGTTCTTGATCTTCGGCGCCTGGCCCTTGTAGGCCTTGACGCCGGTGTCCTCGAGCGTCTGCGCCGTGGCCCTGAACTTCGCGGCGGACTCGGTCGTCCCCCGGAAGTCGAACTTCGGCTTCTTGACCGCCGCGGAGCCGAGGACGTGCTTGAGGGCCGCGACGTGCGTGGCCTCGTGAGCGCCGACCACGCGGGCGAACAGCTTCGTCTCGCCCCTCAGCGCGCCCATCCGGTTCGCCTCGGCGTAGAACGCCGCCTCGAGGTACTCGAGCGTCAGCGCGAAATTGAGGATCGCGACGTCGCTCGAGCTCTGCGCCTGGGCGCCCTCGGCCATCAGGCCGAGCAGCGCGCCGCCGCCGAGCAGGCCGCCGCCGAACATGCCGGCCTTGGCCAGGAAGCCCGCGCGGCTGTCGCCGGCCACGCGGTCGGCCGCCTCGCGGACCGCGCCGTCGGCGTCGACCGTCTCGAGGGTCAGGGAATCTGCTGCCATGGTGCTGTGCTCCCTCACTTGACGAAGCCGGTCGAGGTGACGATCTTCACGACCTGCTTCATGGTCCGCGCCTTGTCGAACGCCGCGGGTGCCGGGTAGTTGCTCGCCTTGCCGCCGTACTTGGGCGCGCCGATGATCGAGCGGATCCAGGCCGCGTGGCGGGCCTCGACCGAGACGATCGTGGCCGCGGCCGCGAGCGTCGCCTTGGTCAGGCGCGGGCCCTGGCCGTTGTAGGCCGAGACGCCGGTGTCCTCGAGCGCCTGCGCGGTCGCCTGGAAGGTCGACTGCCTGGACGTCGTGTCGCCGAAGTCGAATCTCGGCTTGGAGATCGCCTTGGACCCCAGCGCTTTCTTCAGATATGCGACGTGCGCCAGCTCGTGATCGCGGACGGTCTTGGCGAACGCCGCGGTCTCCCCCGAGAGCTTGCCCCGCTTGACCGCCTCGACGTAGAACGAGGACTCCAGGTACTCCAGCAGCAGGGCGAAGTTGAGGATCTTCACGTCCTGCTTCGCCGACGGCGCGCCGAGCGCGACCGAGGGCAGCCCGCCGATCAGCAGGCCTCCGCTCGCGAGCACGGTGCCGCCGCCCACGAGCTTCTTGAACAGGTCCCGTCGGTTCCCCGCGAGCCCGTCGTCGAGAGCCTCGCGGATCGCTTCATCGCGATCCACCAGCTCGAGCGTCAACGCATCAGCCATCCGGCCTCCAGCCAGTCGCCAGCATTTCGCCGAGGTCTTGTCCCCGGCTGCCCCTTCTTCCGGCGGGCGGCGATCCCAGATCACCTCGGCGAACGCCGACGCGCCGGGAGGCGCCGCGTTGGCGCGTCGGCCCCTGGCGGCGATCAGGCTCGGCCAGCCGCCTACGCGACGGCCGGCGTGGCGTGGGCCGGCGCCAGCGCCCAGCCGGCGAGCACGACGAGGACGAAGCCGGTGACGTGCGCGACCACCAGCGCGGGCGTGCGCCCGAGCGGGTCGCCGAACAGCCCGAGACCGCCGAGCACCGCGGTGACGTCGGTGGCCGCGGTCATCAGCGCGATCACCGTCACGGGCGGCCCGATCTGCAGGCCGCGCTGGAAGCTGAAGAAGGCGCCCGCACTGAGCGCGAGCGCCGCCGGCAGCCACGGCGAGGTCAGCGCGGCGCCGAGCCCGTGCGCGGCGTCGACCGCCGTGATCGCCTTGATCGCGAGGTCGCCACCGCCGTAGAGCAGGCCGCCTGCGACGCCGAGCGCCGCCGCGCGCCGCGGGCCGCCGCGGCCGGCGGCGAGCAGCACCGCGGCGGCGGCGAGCGCGAGCAGCGCCGGGCCGAGCCCGCGCGGCGGCGCCCCAGCGATGCGACCCGCGTCGTGCTGGCCCAGCGCGAGCAGCACGAGCGCGCCGACCATCAGCGCCGCCGCGCCGGCCTCTCGCCGCGACACCCGGCGGCCGAGCCCGAAGACCGACATCGGGAGGGTCAGCGCCACGCCACCGGCCACGAAGGCCTGCACGAGCGAGAGCGGCGCGCGCGCCAGCGCGCCCACGTGCAGCGCCCAGCCCACCATGCCGACCGCCGCGCCGAGTGCCCAGAGCGGCGAGCGCAGGAGCGCGAGCACCGCCGCGGCAGGTCGCCGGACGTCGACGGCGGGTGCCTCGGCAGAACCCGCATGCTGGAGCACGAACGACCCGTTGAGCGCCACGGAGGCGATCGTCGCCAGCACGATGCCGGGCCACGGTCCGCTCATCTCACGCTCCTACGATCGTCATCGATGCGCACCGCAGCTCGGATCGCGGCCACCCCGCTCGTGCTCCTCATCACGGTGGCCGCGGGCGCGGGCTGGCTCGAGCTGCTGCGCCGCTCGGGCGTCTTCGCCGCCGGCCCGCGAATCTCGGGCGCGCTGCCGCTCGACCGGCTCGCCGGACACGACGCGCAGCCGCTGCTGCGGATCCTCGCCGCGTGGATCCCCGCCGGGCTCGCGTGCGGCGCGGCGCTGTACGCGACGACCGGCTGGAGCCGCCCGGTGCGCGGGATGCTCGCCGGCGTCGGCGGCTTCGCGATCGTGTACGTCGCCGGCGGCCTCTCCGACGCCGTGACCGCGTCCGACCCGCTCGGCTCGCACTTCTCCGCGCAGTGGCACCACCAGGCGACCTGGCTCGTACCGGCGATCCTCGCCGCGTGCGCCGTCATCCCCGGCCGTTCGAGGCCGCGGCGAGCCGCGCCGGCCGTGGAGCCGGGCGCCAGCAGCTCGGGTCGGGGCGCGCCGGCGGCGGCTTGACGTAGGCCTCGGCCTGCATGACCCGCAGCGCCGCCAGCGGCAGGCGCACCTGACTCGTGTAGACGAGGTGGCGCGCCCGCCACTCCGGACCGAACTTCGAGGCGAAGCGGACGAGCCGCTCGAGCTGGAAGCGGTGATGCATGCGCTGCAGCGCCCAGCGCGCGAGCCGGTGGCTGCGGCGCTCGAGCGTCTCGGCGGCCATCACGTGCGCGAACGAGGAGAAGTTCAGCGACACCTCGTGACAGCCGCGTTCGCGGGCGTGTGCCAGCGCAGCGACGACGAGCGCGTCGGAGATGCCGTTGGGCTCGTCGTCGAGCCGGCGCATCGCGTCGAGCGAGAGCCCACCGTGGTAGGGCACGTAGCGCTGGAAGGCGCGGACCTCGCCCTCCGGCGAGCGCGCGAGCACATAGACGTCGGCCGAGTCCTCCTGGGCGCCCCACAGCCGGTCCATCGCCATCGCGTAGCCGTACAGGCGCGTGTGCCGCTCGCGCCAGACCCGCTCGACGGCGCCGATCTCGGCGACGTGCCGGCGCGTGAGCTCGGAGCCGTGCACGAGCTCGACCTGCCAGCCGTGGCGCTCGACGCGGTTGACGGCCTTGCGCACGGTGCGCCGGTCGCGCCCGCGCAGGTCGAACGCCTGCGGGTCGACGATCGCCTCCGAGCCGATCCGCAGACTGCGCAGCCCGAGCCGGCTGTAGGCGGCGAGGTGCTCGGCCCGCGCGGCAAGTACGACGACGTCCCAGCCGCGCCGGCGCGCGAACGTGAGGAATGCGTCGACGATCGCGGGCTCGCTGCCGGACGGGCCGACGGGATCGCCCGAGACGACCGCGGTCTCGCGCAGCGTCCGGTAGGCGAGCACGCCGCCGTGGGCGAAGAAGAAGGCCTTGTCGGCGCGCAGCGTGAACGGTGCGATCGAGTCACGGGCGTAGGCGGCGACGATCGCCGCCGCACGCTCGTGCTCGCCGGCGTCGTGGCCGTCGTTCGAGCGGCGCGGGGCGAGCAGGGCGCGGACCAGGGCGATCGTGCCGACGAGCGCGAGCGCGGCGAGCACGTGCAGGACCGCCGCCGCCTCATCGCCGAGCGCCGCGGCGGGGCCGCCCGACAAGATCTTCGCCGCGCTGGCGAGCTCGGGCCCGACATGCCCGCGCCCGCTGGCGAACTGCACGGCGAACGCGACGATGTAGACCGACGACAGCGCACCGAGGGCAAGCAGCGCGGCGGTCGCGGTGCGCGGCGGTTCGGTGCCGCTGGCGAGGGCGCGCACGCCGGCGCGCAGCACGAGCCCGACCGTCAGGGCGATCGCCGCCTCCTCGTAGTCGAGGCCCTTGGCCAGATGCACCGCGGCGACGATGCCGAGCACGACGACCGCGGCGTGGATCGGCCTGCGCCGGCCGCGCAGGATGCTCACGGCGAGCGCGAGCAGGACGAGGCCGCCGACCACGGCGGCCGCGTGCGCGAGGTCCTGCGCCCGGCCGTGCTCGACGGCGTCGAGCAGCCGCTCGCGCCACGGCACGTTGGGCAGCAGCGTCGAGGCGAGCGTCAGCGCCCCGGCCGCCGCCGTGGCCAGCGCGGGAGCGACGCGCCATGACTCGGGGAGCGGGCGCCCGGTCGCGCTCACGCATGACCTCCGTGCGGCGGCGGAGCCCGCAGCCAGCGGCTCGCGAGCCGCAGCATGTGCGGCATCTGCTGGCGCCACAGCGCCCAGTCGTGGGCGCCTGGGTACTTGGCGTACCGGGCCTGCGCGCCCGCCGCCCGCAGCTGCGCGGTGAACGGACCGATCTGGTTGATCCGGTTCTGATGGTCCTGACGGCCGACGTAGAGGAAGGCGCGCAGGCCGCCCTTGTGGATCTCGCGGGCGAGGCTCGCGACGTAGAGCGCGGGGCTGTTGGCCCGGAGCAGGGCCGGCGATGCGTTCACGAAGGGACCGCTGCGCGTCTGGATGAAGTAGCCCGACCAGCTCTGCAGGTTCCCGAACAGCCTGAGGTGGTGCAGGCCGACGTTGATCGCGGCATAGGCGCCGGACGAGAGCCCGGCCAGCACGCGGCCCGCGCGATCGGCACGCGTCGCGAAGCGCTGGTCGACGTTGCGGACGACGTCGAGGAGCACGCCGTCGTAGTTGCCGGCCGGCGTGTTCGCCCACTCGGTGTCGCCGCCGCCCAGTGGGCCGCCGTTGCCGATCGGGAGCACGATGATCATCGGGCGCGCCTGGTGGTCGGCGATCAGCTGGTCGAGATCCGCGCCGATCGATCCGGCTTCGAGAATGTTGATCGCCTGTCCCGGATGGCCGTGGAGCGCGTACAGGACGCCGTAGCGCCGGCCGGCGGCGGCGCCCTGGGCGTACCCGGGCGGGAGGTAGGCCAGATATGAGGTCGGCGCGTGGAAGGTCGGCGAGTAGAACGTCACCTTCGTCATCCGGCCGGTGGCGACGCCCGCCGCGACGGTCGGCGGCTTGAATCCGCGGTAGACCCAGTAGTCGTGCCCGTAGCGGTAGACGCCCGCGAGGCCGGCGGCGACCCAGAGGGCGACGACGGCGGCGAGCGCCCAGCGGACGACCGGCCGGTGAGCCGACGCCGGCGCGTCGGTTGCGAGGGAGGGATGCTGGGACACGGTGGGGCCGCAGTCGGGTCGGTCTCCCAGCGTGGGCTTGCGAGTTGAGCGCGCGATGAGCGCGACCCGCGCCTCTCATCGTCCGGCGCCTACCATGCGGCGCCTGCGTCGCTCGCTCCGTCCGCCCGCCTGCGTCGCCGTCGCTGCGGCGATCGTGCTCGCCGCGTCAAACTCCGTCGGTCACGCCGACCGGGCCGGCGCCCTGAGCACGACGGCTCGTGCCTGCCCCACCGGGCTGTCGGGCTCCTGGCGCTGCTCGACCGTTGCGGTGCCGCTGGATCGCTCGGGCGCCGTCGGCGGCGGCGTGCAGCTCGCCGTCGCGTTGTTCCATCGTCCCGGACCGCCGCGGCCCGCGGTCGTCGCCCTCGCCGGCGGCCCCGGCAGCGCGGCGATCCCCGCCGCGCTCCGCTTCCAGAAGCGGCTCGGGCCGCTGCTCAAGCACCGCGACCTGCTCGTGTTCGACCAGCGCGGCACCGGCGTCTCGGCACCGATCCACTGCCCGACGATCGACGTGCGCTCGGCGTGGACGCCGGCGCAGGTGCGCCAGTGCGCCGCGCATCTCGGCGCCGGCCGCGCCTTCCAGGGCACCGATGACAGCGTCGCCGACCTCGAGGACGTGCGCGCGGCGCTCGGGATCCCCCAGCTGACGGTCTACGGCATCTCCTACGGCACCAAGGTCGCGGTCGACTACGCGCGCGAGTATCCGGCGTCCGTGGACCGCATGGTGCTCGACTCGCCGATCGTCGAGGACACCGATCCCTACTACCGGCGCTCGGCCATCGGGGCCGCGCGCGTGCTGCGCAACCAGTGCGCCGAGGGCTGGTGCGTGCGGGGTGTCGATCCTGCCAACGACCTCCGCAAGCTCGTCGCGCGCATGCGCGACGGCGTCCTGCCGGCCGATCCCCGCATCACCGAGGCGCGCATCCTGGACACGATCGTCAGCGGCGGCAACGAGCTGCACCGGCTCCCCGGCCGCCTGCACCTCGCGCTCGACGGCTACCCGCGCGCGCTCGCCGCGGCGCTGCCGACCGTCGTGCCGGACTCGCGCGACGCGAGCTGGCTGCGCCCGACGCGCTCGCGAACGGTCTACCTGACCACGAGCTGCGAGGACGGCGACTTCCCGTGGCCGCGTTCGGCTCGCCTCTGGCAGCGACGTGCCGACTCCGACCGCGAGCTCGCGCGCCTGGGCGACAAGTCCTTCGCACCGTTCGACCGCTGGGTCGGCCGGCAGTACGGCGCGGTGCCGATCTGCGCTCCGTGGCCGGAGTCCGGCCGGCGTCCGACCCCGCCGCCCGTGCCGAACGTGCCGACGCTGCTGCTGGTCGGCGGCGACGACGACATCGCCCCGCTCGAGGGCGCGAGGGAGATCGCCTCCGAGCTGCCGCGCTCGCGGATCGTCACGATCCCGGCGATGGGCCACGGCGTGCTCGAGAACGACCCGCCGGCCGAGGCCGCCCTCGCGCGGTGGGCGCTGCGCCACCCGGGGTAGCGCTCGCCCCGCGCCGGCCGCGCGAGCCCGGGATCTGTCCCCGCTACAGCTCGAGCACCACCTTGCCGGTCGCGCCACGGCCGTCGATCAGCTCGAGCGCGTCGGCGACGCGCTCGAGCGGGAAGCGCGCACCGACGATCGGGCGCACGAAGCCGGCTTCGATCAGGTCGTCGAGCGCGGCGCCGATCGAGCGGTTGAGCTCCGGCTTGCCGAGCACGTACGCGCCCCAGCCGGCGCCGATCACCTCCGTGTTGCGCAGCAGCAGCCGGTTCACGCGCACCTCGGGGATCGAGCCACCGGTGAAGCCGACCACGACGACGCGGCCGTCCTCGCGCAGAGAGCGCAGGCTGTCGGTGAAGCGGTCGCCCCCGACCGGGTCGAGCACGACGTCGACGCCGCCGCCCGAGACTTCCTGCGCCTGCTCGCGCCAGGGACCGTCGGAGCGCACCACCGCGTCAGCCCCCGCGGCCCGCGCGACCGTCTCCTTCTCGTCGCTCGAGACCACCGCGATCGTGCGGGCGCCGAGCCCGCGCGCGATCTGCAGCGCCGCCGTGCCGACGCCGCCCGCCGCGCCGTGGACGAGAACCTGCTCGCCCTCCTGCAGGCGCGCGCGCAGCTTCAGCGCGAAGTAGGCCGTGTGGTAGTTGAGGATCAGCCCGGCGCCCTCGGCGAAGTCGAGAGCGTCGGGCAGCGCGAACGTCATGAACGCCGGCGCGATCGCCTGCTCGGCGAAGCCTCCTAGCATCGGGAAGGCCGCGACGCGATCGCCCTCGGAGAGGCCGCTGCCCTCCGGCGCCGAGCGCACGGTGCCCGCCACCTCGGAGCCCGGCACGAACGGCAGCTCGGGCTTGAGCTGGTACTCGCCGCGGCTCTGCAGCACCTCGGGGAAGGACACGCCCGCGGCACGGACGTCGACGACGACGCCCTCACCCGGCGTGAGCATGTGCCCGGTGCCCGCATCCGGCTCCGGCGCGCCGGCCGTCACCTCGATCGCCTGCGGCCCGTCGAGCGAGACGATCCTCGCCGCCCTCATCCTGCCTCCCCCATGCTCGTCGCTGCGTCGCCGTGCGACCGCTGCCGGCGCAGCTCGTGCCGCGCGATCGACATCTTGTGCACCTCGTCGGGACCGTCGGCCAGCCGCAGCGTGCGCATGTGCGCGTACAGCGAGGCGAGCGGGAAGTCGTCGGAGACGCCCGCGCCGCCGTGCACCTGGATCGCGCGATCGATCACCTTCAGGGCGATCGACGGTGCGGCGACCTTGATCGCCGCGATCTCCGTACGCGCGTGCCGGTTGCCGACCGTGTCCATCAGCCATGCGGTCTTCAGGATCAGCAGCCGCACCATCTCGATCTCGATGCGCGCCTCGGCGATCCAGTCGCGCACGTTCGCGCGCGAGGACACCGGCTGACCGAAGGTCTCGCGCGCGTCGGCTCGCGCGCACATCAGCTCGAGCGCCCGCTCGGCGGCGCCGACAGCGCGCATGCAGTGATGGATGCGCCCGGGCCCGAGCCGCGCCTGAGCAATCATGAAGCCCGCGCCCTCCCCCGCGATCAGGTTCTCCGCCGGGACGCGCACGCCCTTGAAGCTGACCTCGGCGTGCCCCTCGACATCGACGTAGCCGAACACCGGCAGGTTGCGCACGACCGTCACGCCCGGCGCGTCGATCGGGACCAGCACCATCGACTGCTGCGCGTAGGGGGCCGCGTCACGATCGCTCTTGCCCATCACGATCAGGACCCGGCAGCGCGGGCTCATCGCCCCCGACGTCCACCACTTGCGCCCGTCGAGCACCAGTTCGTCCCCGTCGCGCACGATCCGCAGGCCGATGTTGCGCGCGTCCGAGCTGGCGACATCGGGCTCGGTCATCGCGAATGCCGAGCGGATCTCCCCGTCGAGCAGCGGCTGCAGCCAGCGGGCCTTCTGCCCCTCCGTTCCGAACTGGTGCAGCACTTCCATGTTGCCCGTGTCGGGGGCGGAGCAGTTGCATGCCTCCGACGCGATCTGCGTGCGCCCCATGAGCTCGGCGAGCGGCGCGTACTCGAGGTTCGAGAGCCCCGGACCGTCCTCTGAGCCTGCCAGGAACAGGTTCCACAGCCCGCGGCTGCGGGCCTCGTCCTTGAGCGCCTCGATGATCTCAGGGTGCGGGTGCATCTCGCCGCGCGCCTGCGCCTCGCGCACCGCCTCGGCGTAGACCGGCTCGGCCGGGTAGACGTGCTCGTCCATGAACGCGAGCAGCCGCTCGCGGAACTCGGTCGCGCGCTCCGAGGGCTCGAAGTTCACGCGTTCACCCCCTTGCCAGGGCCGGGCACGCGGCGGAAGCGGAACGCCTCCGGCTCGCGGTCGGGTTGCACGAACCAGCACTCGCCGCTCATGTCGCCGGTGAACAGCGCCATGACGGCGGCTGCGACGGCGCGGGCCGGGATGATCTTGAAGCCCTGCTCGGCGAGGTACTCGCGGATCGGGTCGACGATCGGCGACTCCGCGAAGCCCGGGCAGACCGCGTTCATGCGGATGCCGTCGGCCACGAGCGCGGGGCCGAGCGAGCGCGTGAGCCCGACGACGCCGTGCTTGTTCGCCGCGTAGATCGGGTCGAGCGGGACGCCGGTCAGCCCGGCGAGCGACGCGGTGGCGACGATCGCCCCGCCGCCGCGCGCCCTCAGGGCGGGCAGCGCCGCGTGGACCCCGAAGACGACGCCGTCGAGGTTGACGCCCATCGCGCGCCGGTAGAGCTCCGGGTCGAAGTCCTCGCCGAGGCTGCAGAAGCTCGCGATGCCCGCGTTGAGGTGGACGAGGTCGAGCCCGCCGTAGGCCTCGGTGGCGACGGCGACCGCGGCGAGGTTGCCGTCGAGGTCGGAGACGTCGGTGCGCACGAAGGCCCCGCCGACGCGCTCGGCGACACGCTCGCCTCCCTCGACGTCGAGGTCCGCGACGACGATCCGCGCGCCCGCCGCGGCGAGCGCGTCGCAGGTCGCCGCGCCGAGGCCGCCGGCGCCTCCCGTGACCAGCGCGACCTTGCCGTCGAGGACGCTCACGCCGCGACCTCGGCCCCGGGGCGCAGCAGCGCCGCCACCGCGGCGCGGTGCGTGGCGCCGCCGCCGAGGAAGCGCGATCCGACCTGCGCGCGCTTGAACAGCCAGTGCACGTCGGCCTCCCAGGTGAAGCCGATGCCGCCGTGCAGCTGGATCGCGGCCGCAGTCGTCGCCTTCGCGGCCTCCGACGCCCACGCCTTCGCCATCGAGGCCGCCATCGGCAGTCGCTCGGGCTCGGCATCGGCGGTCCAGGCGGCGAAGTAGGTCGCCGCACGGGCGCCCTCGGTGTCGAGCAGCATCTGCGCCGCACGGTGCTGGACGGCCTGGAAGGAGCCGACCGGGACGCCGAACTGCTTGCGGTCCTTGACGTAGGCGACGGTCATGTCGAGCGCCCGCCGGCTGACGCCGGTCAGCTCCGCCGAGACGGCGACGAGCGCGCGCGCCAGGCCGCCGCCCGCCTCACCCTCGAGCGGCTCGCCGCCCGTGCGCACGCGCCCGTGGCGGCGCGTCGGGTCGATCGCGGTGACCGCCTGCGCCCCACCCTCGATGACCTCGCCGCGGGGGCGGCCGGGATCGGAGCCATCGATCAGCACGATGACGTCGGCGCCGTCGGCGTCGGGCACGAGCTCGGCGACGCCGTCGCGGGCGATCCCGAGCGCCCCGCGTGCCGCACCGCTCGCCAGCTCGCCGAGCCAGCGCTCGCGCTGCGCGTCCGAGCCCGCATGCTGGAGCGCGAGGCCGGCCAGGGCCGAGCCGAGCAGCGGCGTGGCGGCGCAGGCCGCACCGAGCTCCTCGAGGAGAACGCACAGCTCGACGATGCCGAGCCCCTGGCCGCCGTGCTCCTCGCCGATCGCGATCCCCGGCCACCCGAGCGCGCACAGCTCGCGCCAGAGCGCATCGTCGTAGGCGGCCGCCTCGGCCGCCCTGCGGACCTGCTCCCAGCCCGAGCGGCTCGCGAGCAGATCGTGGGCGGTGCGCTTGATGTCCTGCTGGTCCTCGGAGAGGTCGAACTGCATCCAGGCCTCCTAGCGAGCCCGCGGCAGGCCCATGACCCGCTCGGCGACGATGTTCTTCAGGATCTCGGTGGTCCCGCCCTCGATCGAGTTGCCGGGGGCGCGCAGGAGCTCGTAGGCCCAGCTCGTCCCTGCGGTCAGCGCCTCCGCGCCGAGCACGTCGGCGGCGAGCTGGCTGACCCGCTGGTTGGTGTCCGACCACAACCACTTGGTCAGCGACCCCTCCGGGCCGGGCTGGCCGTAGCGCTCGATCGTCGAGAGCCCCTTCCAGGCCAGCAGCCGCAGGATCTCGGTGCGCACGTGCAGCTCCGCGAGCGTATCGGCGGCCCGCGCGTCGTCGAGCGCGCCGCCGGCCGCCGCGCGCTCGATCAGCTCGTCGAGGCGCTGGCGCAGCCGCACCTGCAGGAAGAAGGCCAGTCCGGCGCGCTCGTTCATCAGCGTCGTCAGTGCGACCTTCCAGCCGTTGCCGACCCCGCCGACGACGTTCTCGCCGGGAACCCGCGCCTCCTCGATGAAGAGCTCGTTGAACTCCGCCTCGCCCGTGATCTGGCGCAGCGGCCGTACCTGCACGGCGTCCTGCTCCATGTCCATCAGGAAGTACGTGAGGCCCTTGTGCTTGGCGGCCTCGGTGTCGGTGCGAGCGACCAGCATGCACCACTTCGAGTACTGGGCGCCGCTCGTCCAGACCTTCTGGCCCGTCACGACCCAGTCGTCGCCGTCGGGCACCGCGCGCGTCTTGAGCGAGGCGAGGTCGGAGCCGGCGTCGGGCTCGGAGAAGCCCTGGCACCACATCTCCTCGGCGGACAGGATCGGCTCGAGGAAGCGGTCCTTCTGCTCGTCGGTGCCCCAGACCATCACGGTCGGACCGCCGAGCAGCAGCCCGAGCACGTTCGCCGGCAGCGGGCCGCGCGCGCGACCGAGCTCCTCGAAGAAGATCGCAGTCTCCATCAGCGACGCGCCGCGGCCACCGTACTCCTTGGGCCAGTGCACCCCGGCCCAGCCGCCCTCGTGCAGGCGCCGCTGCCAGTCGCGGGCCCAGGCGTAGCGGGCGTCGTCGCCCTCGGGCTCGGCACCCGGCGGGTTCGAGTCCAGCCACGCACGCAGCTCGTCGCGGAACGCGAGCTGCGCGTCGCTGAAGGTCAGGTCCACGGTGTCAGGCCTCCTCGGGATCCGGGTTCGCCGCGCCCAGGAGCACGGACTCGGCGCAGTCGCAGAAGACGTCCTCGAGCTCCGCGAGGCCCGGGTCCCCCGCGCGCGCGAGCCGCTCGGCGATCAGCTGCTCGGTGCCGGCGCAGAGGATGAAGAGCGCGTCGGGCGCGGGCTCGCGGCGGGCCTCGCCCTGCGCGCGCGCCTGCTCGAAGGCGGCGTGGTAGCGCTCGGCGAAGCGGCGCAGGACATCCGCGCGCGCCTGCATCGCCTGCGGCCCGGCGGCGTGGATCTCGCGCAGGTAGGTGCGCGCGAAGCGCGGCTCCCCGGCGAGCGTCCGGAGGTGTGCGCGGATGCCGGCTCGCAGCTGCGCGCGCCAGCCGCCGTGGGCACCGGCGACGGCGCCGCGGACGGTGTCGAGGAGGACGTCGACGCCATGCCGGTAGGCCTCGAGGAAGCAGTCCTCCTTGGAGGCGAACTGCTCGTAGAAGGTGCTGCGGGAGACTCCGGCGGCGCCGACGACGTCGGCGACCGTGGCGCCGGCGAAGCCCTTGTCGGCGACGACGTCGGTCATCGCGGAGAGCAGCCGCGCGCGCTGGTCGAGCGTCGTTGCGGTCGCCTCCGGCACCGCGCGTACCTTACAGGTACACGGCCTCGCGAGCTCAGGCGAGGCGCCGCTGCGCGCGCTCGATCCCGCTCTCGAGATCGCCGGCGGAGTCGATGCGCCGCAGGTCGACGCCGGCCGTGACCAGCGTCTGCGCGATCTCGCCCGAGAGGCCCGAGACGATCACCGCGGCGCCCATCATGCGGGCGCTGTCGACCGTCCCGATCAGCCCGTTGGCGACCAGCGTGTCGATCTCGGGTACGCCGGTGACGTCGATCACGACCGCGCGCGCCCGGCGCGCGCGGATCCCGTTGAGCAGCACCGCCCGCAGCCCGGCGAGCCGGTCCGGGTCGAGCGCGCCGACGATCGGCAGCAGCAGCAGGCCGGCGCGCAACTGCAGCACCGGGGTCGACAGCGAGCGGATCGCCTGCTGCTGGCGGGCGATCACGTCGCGGCTCGTGTCGACGAACGCGCCGCCGAACACGGCCAGCGCATCGTCGAGCCAGCGGTCGAGTGCGCCGACGTTCTCGCGCAGGTGCTCGCCGCCGGCCGCGAACAGCCGCTCGATCAGATCGAGCCGGAACATCTGCACGAGCTCGACCCAGGCCGCGAACGGGATCTCCGCATTCGCGTAGCCGACGGCCTGCTCGCGGACGTTCTGCCAGTACGGCTCCCACTCGCCGCGGTCCATCGCGGCACCGAGCAGGGCGTGCGAGCGCGCGTCCTCCTCGCTGCCGGGCGGCGTCGCCTGGATCAGTGGCCCGAAGTCGGGATGGACGGCCAGCCGCTCGCGCAGCAGGGTCGACAGCTCGTCGTGAAGCTCGTCGTAGAAGCGCCAGAGCCGCCGCATGGCCGCTTGGACTCGTGCGTCGGGAGCGGCGGGGACGGCGCTTGTGACCACGGCGGGCAGCCTACACGCGCGCGCTCAGCGCGCGATCCTCACCCCGGCGAAGAGCTGGCGGCGCTCCGGCAGGTCCCAGTTGCGGAAGTGGAGGGAGGCGACGCGCGGGTGGGTCGCGGGCGAGGCGCCGCGCAGCACGCGGTAGCCGTCGCCGAAGAAGACCTCCGAGTACTCGCGATACGGGTGCGCGCGGAACCCGGGATAGCCCGAGAAGTGGCTCTGCGTCCATTCCCAGGCGCTGCCGATGCCTGCCAGCCGACCGTGCAGTGCGGCCTTCTCCCATTCGAGCTCCGTGGGCAGGCGAGCGTCGACGGAGCGCGCGAAGGCCTCGGCCTCGTGATGGGAGACGTGCACGACGGCGGCGCCGGGGTCTCCGTTCGAGGCATTCTCCGGACACTCGATGTCCTGGTCGAGCTTCCACGCCCACCCCTCGGCGGACCACCACTCGCGGCGCTCGTAGCCGCCGCCCTCGGCGAAGCTCAGCCACGTGGCGTTGGACACCGGCGAGCGCGCGATCGCGAAGGCGGGCAGCTCGACGGCGTGGCGCGGGCGCTCGTTGTCGTACGCGAAGCCCTCGGCCGGCGCGCCGATCAGCGCCGCGCCCGCCTCGACCTCGACGAGCTCGAGCCCGTCGCCGCCGGCGGGACCGCCGTCGGCGAACCCGGCCGGGCGCAGGCCGGCGAGCGCCATCGCCTGGAGCATCGTCTCCGCGTGCTGGTACTCGTGGCGCACCACCAGCTCGAACAGCGTTCCGTCGCCCGGATCGACCTGCGCGCTGCGGGCGCGCACCGCCGCCATGTACTCGACGAGCTCCTCGCCGCGCAGGAAATCCAGACCGGCGCGCACCTCGCGCGGAGTCTCGAAGGCGTCGTAGAGCGCGGCGTGTTCCTCGCGCAGCAGCGGCAGGCCGCCGAGCCGGTGCGCGATCCACAGGTCCTCGAACGCGGCGATGTGACCGAGGTCCCACGCCATCGGGCTCAGGAACGGCACGATCGCAGTCTCGAGCCGGCGCGCATCGAGGTGGTGCACGAGCTCGAGCGTGTAGCGGCGGGCGTCGTCGAGCGCGTCGAGGTCAGACGGCATCCGCTTCGAGCCTACCGCGCGCACAGCCGCCGGCGTTGCCGTGGGGCCCGCCTACGAGGCCGGTCGCGAGCTCCGGCGGCGGCGCTTGGCCGGGGCCGGCCGCTCCTCCCCCGCGGACTCGGTCAGCCGCACCGCCTCGAACAGCAGCACGCCGATCCCCGCGTCGACCGCCCCGTCGCCGTCCTTGGCCAGGCGCGCCGCGGAGTCCGCCGCGATCTTGTCGGCCTGCTCGAGCAGCTTCGCGCAGGCCCGCGACAGCGCCGCGAAGCCCTTCGCATCGAGGCGGACCGAGCGCCGCTCGAGGTGGGCGTCCTCGCGGTCGAAGCCGCCGGCGGCGGCGGAGGTCCGCGCGTACTCGTCGATGATCTGCAGGTTCGACCCGACGGCCGCCTGGCGCGCGATCGGCGTCGCCTGCGACCAGTCGGCCCCGGTCAGGCCCGGCCGTTCGGTCGCGCGGTAGTAGTGCTCGATCGCACCGCGCACGGGGCGCTCGTCGACGAGCTCGATCAGCCCCAGCCGCTCGAGCGTGCGCACGTGGTAGGCGGTCGTGCCCAGTGTGGCGCCGAGCAGCTCGGCCAGTTCGCGCGGACTGGACTTGCGCTCGCGGAGCATCGCCAGGATGCGCACCCGCAGCGGGTGGCTCATCGCCTTCACGTAGCGCGGGTCGTCAATGCTCTTGATTGGTCTCAATGGCCTCGAACCGGGTCTCGACGGAGTGGAAGGGATTATCACAAGAAATGGTGAGGAGAGACCGTCTGGTCCAATGATTGAATTTGGTCATGCTCGGCGGCTCTGAATGCTCAGGGGCCGGTCACGCGATCGCTCCGGTTGACATGGCGCTCTTGTAAGTGCATACTCACAACCTGTGCTGAGTGACCACTCACAAGACCACCGGAGGCTCCGATGACCGTCTCGTCCCGCCCCCGCGCCGGCTGGACCCTCGCGATCGTCTCGATCGCGCTGTTCATGACCGCGCTCGACAACCTCGTCGTCGGCATCGCGCTGCCCTCGATCCGCGCCGAGCTCGGCGGCTCGCTGGAGTCGCTGGAATGGACCGTCAACTCGTACACGCTGGCCTTCGCCGTGTTCCTGCTGGGCGGCGCCGCACTCGGCGACCGCTTCGGACGCAAGCGGATGTTCGCCGGTGGGCTCGCGCTCTTCACCCTGTCGAGCGCGTTCGCCGCGCTCGCTCCGAGCATCGACGCGCTCGTCGCCGCCCGCGCGATGCAGGGTCTGGGCGCCGCGATCGTGCTGCCGCTCACGCTGACGCTGCTCAACGAAGCGGTCGCGCCCGAGCGGCGCGGCGCCGCGCTGGGCGTCTGGGCCGGTGTCTCCGGCCTCGGCGTCGCCCTCGGGCCGCTCGTCGGCGGCGCGGTCGTGCAGGGGATCTCGTGGCACTGGATCTTCTGGCTCAACGTTCCCGTCGGGCTCGCTCTGATTCCCCTGGCGGCGCGAATGCTCACCGAGTCCTACGGTCCGAGCGCCCGTCTGGACGTGCCCGGCCTCGCGCTCGCGGGCAGCGGCCTGCTCGGGCTGACCTTCGGCATCGTCCGCGCGGACTCGCTCGGCTGGACGAGCGCGACGGTGCTCGCGAGCATCGCCGCAGGCCTCGTGCTGCTCGCGGCGTTTCTTGCCTGGGAGGCGCGCGCGCCGGAGCCGATGCTGCCGCTGCGCTTCTTCCGCTCGCGCGGCTTCGCGGCCACGAACGGCGTGTCCTTCGCGATGTTCTTCGGCACCTTCGGCTCGATCTTCCTGCTCAGCCAGTTCTTCCAGGTCGCCCAGGGGCTCAGTCCCCTCGAGGCCGGGTTGCGGACCCTGCCCTGGACCGGCATGCCGATGATCGTGGCGCCGCTGGCCGGACTGCTGAGCGATCGCATCGGGTCGCGGCCCCTGATGGCCGTGGGGCTCGCGCTGCAGGCCGGCGCGCTCGCCTGGCTGGCCGTGATCAGCGACCCGACGACGCCGTTCGGCGAGCTGATCGTCCCGTTCGTCATGGCGGGGACCGGCATGGCGCTCGTCTTCGCGCCGAGCGCGAACGCCGTGCTGGGCAGCGTGCGGCCGAGCGAGGCCGGCCAGGCGTCCGGCGCCACCAACGCGATCCGCGAGGTCGGCGGCGTGATGGGCGTAGCGGTGCTGGCCAGCGTGTTCTCCGCGCACGGCGGCTACGGCGATCCGCAGGCGTTCACCGACGGCATCGGCGCGGCACTGCCGATCGGCGCCGCCGTGCTCGCGGTCGGCGCGCTGATCGCCCTGCTCGTCCCGGGCCGCGTGCGCAGCGCGCGCACCGAGGCCCAGCCCGCCGTCGAGCTGGCCGCGGCGCCGGCGCGCGGTTAGCCGGTCAGGGGCGCCCGGCTTGCGCGGGCGCCCCCGGCCCGGTAGATCAGCACGGTGCCACTCGTCTCCCGCGGCCTGCATCCCATCTCCGCGCCCGTCGTCTGGCGGGACGCGACGGTACGCGAGACGGTGGAGGAAACCAGTCACGCGCGCACCCTCGTCCTCGACGTGGCGGGCTGGCCCGGCCACCGCGCCGGCCAGCACCTCGACGTCCGCCTGACCGCCGAGGACGGCTACCAGGCGCAGCGCTCGTATTCGATCGCGTCCGCGCCCGAGCTCGACGCCGTCGAGCTGACCGTGGAGCTCGTCGACGACGGCGAGGTCTCGCCGTACCTGATCGACGAGCTGCGCCAGGGCGACGTGATCGAGGTCCGCGGCCCCGTTGGCGGCCACTTCACCTGGTCGGTCGACGAGGGCGGCCCGCTGCTGCTGATCGGCGGCGGCTCCGGCCTGGTCCCGCTGATGGCGATGCTGCGCCACCGCGCGGCACGCGCCAGCACCGCCGACGCGCGGCTGCTCGCCTCGGCCCGCAGCGAGCCCGATGCGCTCTACCGTCGCGAGCTCGAGACGCTGCAGCCGCAGGACGGCCTCCAGATCGAGTGGACCTACACGCGCGTGGCGCCTGCGGGCTGGAAGGGCTTCGCGCGGCGGGTCGACGCCGACATGCTCGCGGCCGTCGGCCCCGGCCCGGCGGCGGGCGCGCGGGCGTTCGTCTGCGGGCCGACCCCGTTCGTGGAGCGCGTGAGCGACCTGCTCGTGGGCGCCGGCTACGACCCCGCGAGCATCCACGCCGAGCGCTTCGGACCGACTGGAGGATGAGATGAGCGACGACTGCCTCGACGGCAACGGAATCGCCGGCCTGCTGGCGGAGGTGACCGGCGCCGAGCTGACCTCGGCGATCCGCCACTGCCAGTCCTGCGGCGACGAGCACGCCGTCGGCAACCATCGCGCCTACCGCAGCGCCGGGGTCGTCCTGCGCTGCCCGGGCTGCGCCGCGGTGGCCGCGACGATCGTCGAGCGCGACGACGCCCTGCTGATCAGCTGGCGCGGCGTCCTGCGCGTGCCACGGGTCGGATGAGTCCGACGCGGGCGAATTCGCGCTCGCGGAACCACCGGGCAGCAAGGCCCGTGTCGACGTGCTCCGGCCCGCGCGCTACGCCGGGATGGCCACGGGCTCGCGATCACGGGCCGCGTCGACCGGCGCGCCGGCGAGCGCGCCGCCGGCGCAGCTCGCGCAGGGGACGGAGCGGCGCGGATTGCGGATGAAGGCGAGCCCGAGCAGGCCGCCGCAGGCGACGAGCGCCGCCGAGATGCCCATGCCGACGTGAAACGCGCTGACGGACGCGGACTCGGTCGCGCTCGCGATCCGCGCGCCCTCGCGCGGCGGCAACCCGCGTACGTCCGCGCGCGCGAGCGTGCGCTGCTGCGCCTGCTCGAGCACGACGCGCCCGCGCGCGCTCAGTGTCGACGGGTCGATCCGCGCGTCGACCCCGCTGGTGAACTGCGCGGCGATGATGGCGCCGATCGCGGCCACGCCGAGCAGCCCGGCCGCGCGCGCGATCGCGTTGTTGATCCCCGACGCGATGCCGGCGTTCTCCTCGTCGGCGTTCGCCAGCACCGTCGCAGTGAGCGGAGCGACGGTCGCCGAGAGCCCGAGCGAGAACACGAGCAGCGCGGGCAGCAGCTGCGTCAGGTAGTCCGCGGAGGCGTTCAGGCGGAGCAGCATGAGCAGCCCGACCGCCGCGACCAGCGGTCCGACGCCCATGAACAGCCGCGGCCCGAAGCGGTCGGCAAGGGCGCCCGCGCGCTTGGAGAGCACGAACATGACGAGCGTGGTCGGCAGCGTCGCGAGCCCCGCCTGCAACGCGGTGTAGCCCGCCACCTGCTGGAGGAAGAGGATCAGATAGAAGAACAGGATCGACAGGCCGGCGTACATGGCGAACGTCTGGACGTTGCCGGCGGCGAAGTTGCGCCGCTTGAACAGCGCGAGCGGGACCATCGGGTGCGGGCTGCGGGCCTCGTGGGCGACGAACACGCCGAGGATCGCGAGCCCGGCGAGCCCGGGGATCGCGACGTCCGCGGCGCCCCAGCCGGAGCCGGGCTGGCGGATCAGCGCGAGCGTCGGGCCCGCGAGCCCGAGGAACGAGAGCAGCGCGCCGAGCCAGTCGACCGGGGGCCGTCGACCGGCTCGCGGCCGCTGCGGCACGGCGGCGGCGACGACGACCAGCGTGATGACGACGAACGGCACGTTGACCAGGAAGATCCAGCGCCAGGAGGCGCTGTCGATCAGCTGCCCGCCGACGAACGGGCCGAGCACGGTCGCGATCCCCGACCACGCGGTCCAGGAGCCGACCGCGCCGCCGCGCTCGGACGCCGGGAACGCCGCGACGATCACGGCCAGCGCGCTCGGCGTCAGCAACGCGCCGAACACGCCCTGGAGGATGCGCGCGCCGACGAGGAACCCGATGCTCGGTGAGATCGCGCACAGAAGCGAGGTCACGCCGAAGCCCAGGACGCCGAGCGAGAACACCCGGCGCTCCCCGAAGACGTCGCCCAGCGATCCCCCGATCAGGATCAGCGACGCGAGCGCCAGGCTGTAGCCGTTGGAGACCCATTGCTGGCCTGCCAGGCCGCCGCCGAGATCGGTCGCGATCGCCGGCAGCGCGACGTTGACGACCGTCGCATCGAGCCCGACGACGAAGGAGCCCATGATGGCGGCGAAGAGGCTGAGGCGCTTCGTCCGATCCATCGTGCTCGGCACTCGAGCGACCATACTCCGAGTTGACGGGTTCGGGAAAGCAACCGACTAGGCTCTGCCGCCCCGCAGCACCTTCAAACAGGAGAACGCCGGTCATGTCATCCACGGACGCGCTGGTCTTCGACGCGATTCGCACGCCGCGCGGCAAGGGCAAGAGCAACGGCTCGCTGCACGCGACGAAGCCGATCGACCTCGTCGTCGGCCTGATGCACGAGACGCTCTCGCGCCATGCGGACCTCGATCCCAAGCGGGTGGACGACGTCGTCCTCGGCGTCGTGTCCCCGATCGGCGACCAGGGCGGCGACATCGCCAAGGCCGCGGCGATCAAGGCCGGGCTGCCCGACACGGTCGCCGGCGTGCAGCTCAACCGCTTCTGCGCCTCGGGCCTGGAGGCCGTCAACATCGCGGCGCAGAAGGTCGCCTCGGGCTGGGAGGACCTCGTCTTCGCCGGCGGCGTCGAGTCGATGTCGCGGGTGCCGATCGGCTCCGACGGCGGCGCATGGGCGATGGACCCCGAGACCAACTTCGACACGTCGTTCGTCCCGCAGGGCATCGGCGCCGACCTGATCGCGACCGTCGAGGAGTTCTCGCGCGACGACGTCGACGCCTACGCCGCCCGCTCGCAGGCGCGCGCGGCGGCGGCGCAGGCCGAGGGCAAGTTCGCGAGCTCGGTGATCCCGGTGCTCGACATCAACGACAACGTCGTGCTCGACCACGACGAGTTCATCCGCCCCGGCACGACGGTCGACGGGCTCGCGAAGCTCAAGCCGTCGTTCGCGACGATGGGCGAGATGGGCGGCTTCGACGCCGTCGCGCTGCAGAAGTACCACTGGGTCGAGCGCATCGACCACGTGCACACGGCCGGCAACTCGTCCGGCATCGTCGACGGGGCGTCGCTCGTGACGATCGGCAACGAGAAGACCGGCGCCGAGCTCGGGCTCGAGCCGCGGGCGCGGATCCTCGCCACCGCGGTCTCGGGCTCTGACCCGACGATCATGCTCACGGGTCCCGCCCCCGCGTCCAAGAAGGCGCTGGCCAAGGCGGGGATCACCGTCGACGACCTCGACCTGGTCGAGATCAACGAGGCGTTCGCCGCCGTCGTCCTGCGCTTCGTCCGCGACATGGGTCTCGACCTGGAGAAGGTCAACGTCAACGGTGGCGCGATCGCCATGGGCCATCCGCTCGGCGCGACCGGCGGCATGATCCTCGGCACGCTGATCGACGAGCTCGAGCGCACCGGCGGCCGCTACGGCCTCGCCACGCTCTGCGTCGGCGGCGGCATGGGCATCGCGACCGTCGTGGAGCGCGTCTGATGGCCGAGAGCACCGTCCGCTGGGACCGCGACGAGGACGGCGTCGTCGTCCTCACGCTCGACGATCCCGGCCAGTCCGCCAACACCATGAACGCCGCCTACCGCGAGTCGATGGCGGCGGCGGTCGACCGCCTCGAGGCCGAGCGCGACGACATCACCGGCGTCGTGATCACCTCGGCGAAGCAGACTTTCTTCGCCGGCGGCGACCTCAACGACCTCAAGCGGGTCGGTCCCGACCAGGCCGCCGAGATGGCCGAGCAGGTACGCGCCGGCAAGCAGCTGCTGCGCCGGCTCGAGACGCTCGGCAAGCCCGTCGTCGCCGCGATCAACGGCGCTGCGCTCGGCGGCGGGCTGGAGATCACGCTCGCGTGCCATCACCGGATCGTCGTCGACGACCCCAAGGCGGTGCTCGGCTTCCCCGAGGTCCAGCTCGGCCTGCTGCCCGGCGCGGGCGGGATCGTGCGCTCGGTGCGGCTGCTCGGGATCGTGGCGGCGCTGATGCCGCTGCTGCTGCAGGGCAAGCGCTACAAGCCGGCGGAGGCGCTCGAGCTCGGGCTCGTGCACGAGGTCGTCGGCTCGCGCGAGGAGCTCGTCCCGGCGGCCAAGGCCTGGATCCAGGGGAACCCCGAGGCCGTCCAGCCGTGGGACGCCGACGGCTACAGGATCCCCGGCGGCACGCCGTCGAACCCGAAGCTCGCGGCCAACCTGCCGGCGTTTCCCGCGAACCTGCGCAAGCAGCTCAAGGGCGCGAACTACCCCGCGCCGCATCACATCATGGCCGCCGCGGTCGAGGGTGCGCAGGTGGACTTCGACAACGCGATCGAGATCGAGGGCCGCTACTTCGTCGACCTCGTCACCGGCCAGGTCGCGAAGAACATGATCCAGGCGTTCTTCTTCGATCTCCAGCGCGTCAACGGCAGGCGCGGCCGCCCGAAGGAGATCGAGACGTTCGCCGCCGCGAGGGTCGTCGTGCTCGGCGCCGGCATGATGGGCGCCGCGATCGCCTACGTGTGCGCGAAGTCGGGCATCGAGGTCGTGCTCAAGGACGTCTCCGCCGAGGCGGCCGAGCGCGGCAAGGGCTACTCCGAGAAGCTCGTCGCCAGGGCCGTCGAGCGCGGCCGCTCCTCGCCCCACGACGGCGAGGCGCTGCTGGCGCGCATCACGCCGACGGCCGACCCCGCCGACGCGGCGGGCGCCGACCTCGTGATCGAGGCCGTGTTCGAGGACCCGAAGGTCAAGCAGCAGGTGTTCGCGGAGATCGAGCCGCATCTCGCCGGCGACGCGCTGCTGGGCTCGAACACCTCGACGCTGCCGATCACCGGGCTCGCGGGCCATGTGTCGCGCCCCGAGGAGTTCATCGGGCTGCACTTCTTCTCCCCCGTGGACAAGATGCCGCTGCTCGAGATCATCAAGGGCGAGCAGACCTCCGACGAGACGCTCCACCGGGCGCTCGACGTGGCGAGGCAGATCGGCAAGACGCCGATCGTCGTCAACGACTCGCGCGGCTTCTTCACCTCGCGCGTGATCGGCACGTTCATCAACGAGGGCATCGCGATGCTCGCCGAGGGCGTCCCCGCGCCGTCGATCGAGCAGGCGTCCGCGCAGGCCGGGTACCCGGCGCCGGTGCTGCAGCTCTCCGACGAGCTCAACCTCAAGCTGATGCGCAAGATCCGCGTGGCGGCGCAGGAGGCCGGCGAGGGCACGTCGAGCGGCTGGGACGAGCACCCGTCGGAGGCCGTCATCGACCGCATGCTCGACGAGTTCGAGCGGCCCGGCAAGCTCGAGGGCAAGGGCTTCTACGCCTACGAGGACGGCAAGCGCGCGGGGCTGTGGACCGGCCTCAAGGAGGCCTTCGGCGGCACCAACCGCGAGCTGCCGTTCGAAGATCTCAAGGAGCGGATGCTGTTCATCGAGGCGATCGAGTCGGTCAAGTGCCTCGACGAGGGCGTGATCGAGACGGTCGCGGACGCGAACATCGGCTCGATCATGGGCATCGGCTTCCCCGGCTGGACCGGCGGCGTGCTCCAGTACATCAACGGCTACGACGGCGGCCTCGCCGGCTTCGTCGCCCGCGCGCGCGAGCTCGCGGCGACCTACGGCGAGCGCTTCGAGCCGCCCGCGTCGCTGGTCGAGAGGGCCGAGCGCGGCCTGAGCAACCCCGCCGAGCGCGAGCTCGTCGCCTGCGCCGGGTCGTCGAGGCGGTCGCCCCGGTGGGCGACCGCCTCGATCTCGACCTTCATGCGCGGGTCGAGCAGCTCGCAGACGACCATCGTCGCGGCCGGCAGCGCGGCGCCGAAGCACTCGCCGTGGGCGCGGCCGACCGCGTCGGCGTCGGCTCGCGCCGTGACGTAGATGCGCGTGCGGACGACGTCGGCGATCGAGGCGCCGGCGGCGGCGAGCGCCGCGGCGACCTTCTCGAGCGCCGCACCCGCCTGCGCGTACGCATCGTCGCCGCCGGCGATCTCACCGCCGGCGCCGAGCGCGGTCATGCCCGCCACGTGCACCGTGTCCCCCGCGCGAACGGCGGCGCTGAAGCCGATGCGCGAGGCGAAGGGGGACGCGGACGGCACGCGGGTGGATGGCATCGGGGCTCCAGCGATCGAGGGCTACGCTGGCGTGGATGATCGCGCCCGTGGTCGACGCCACCTGGCTGCACGCCAACCGCGACGAGGTCGTCGTGGCCGACTGCCGCCACTACCTCGACGGGCGCTCGGCCGCGGACGCCTACGCCGCCGGGCACATCGCGGGCGCCGTTTTCGTGGACCTCGAGCGCTGGCTGGCCGCGCCGGCGAGCCCCACCGCCGGGCGCCACCCGCTGCCCGCGCCCGAGCGCTTCGCCGAGGGGATGGCGCAGGCGGGCATCGCCGACGACGCGACGGTCGTCGCCTACGACGACGCGGGCGGCGTGATCGCCGCGCGGCTCGTGTGGATGCTGCGCGTGACCGGCCACGACGCGGCGCTGCTGGACGGCGGCCTGGCCGCGTGGGACGAGCCGGGGTCTACGACCGCGCCGCGGATCGCCGCGGCGGCGTTCACGGCGGCGCCGTGGCCAGCCGAGCGGCTCGCGGACGCCGACGACGCCGGCGACCGCGCGAACGTCGTGATCGACGCTCGACAGGCGGAGCGCTTCCGTGGCGAGACCGAGCCCGTCGACCCGCGCGCCGGCCACATCCCCGGCGCGCGCAGCCTCCCGGTCCGCGAGCACCTCGATCCCACGACCGAGCGGCTGCTGCCGGTGGACGTGCTGCGCGAGCGCTTCGCTGCGGCGGGCGTGCGCGACGGCGCCGCCGTCGTCTCCTACTGCGGCTCGGGCGTGACGGCCTGCCACAACCTGCTCGTGATGGAGCACGCGGGACTCGGGCCCGGACGCCTGTATCCGGGATCGTGGTCGCAGTGGAGCTCTGATCCCGAGCGGCCGGTGGCGACGGGCGAGTAGCCGTCGCTCGCGCAAGCGCTCCGGATCCTGAGCCGAAACCCGATGCGATCCGCGTTGACGTTGCATGACGACGTCAACTCGGCTCACGCTGCGACTCTGCGCGTCCTCGGAGGCGTGCCGCCGAGTCGGCACGTCGCCCCAGACCCGGAGGTCGAGTACCGCCGTTTCCCTCCGCTTGCGGCGGGAGCGACGGCCGACTCGTTGACTCGCCCACAAGCAGCGGGCACCATAGAGACACTGCTCATGGACAACGGTTCCATACGCGGTGGCGCACCGGTCGCGGAGCGGTTGGCCGCGGCGATGAACGCCCATGACATCGACGCGTTCGTCGACTGCTTCGAACCGGACTACGAGAGCTCCCAGCCGGTCCACCCGGATCGGGCGTTCCGCGGCCGCGACCAGGTTCGCCAGAACTGGTCGTCGATCTTCGCAAGCGTGAAGGACTTCAGGGCGGAGCTCGTTTGCGCCGACGCCGACGCCGCCGGCGACGTCGAATGGAGCGAATGGCGCTGGCATGGTACGCACGCCGACGGCTCGCCGCTCGAGGACGCCGGCGTCATGGTCTGCGGCGTCCGCAAGGGTCGCCTGAGCTGGGCGCGGCTGTACATCGAGCCAGTCGAGCGCAATGGCGCAGGAATCGAGGCCGCCGTCCGGCGCATCGCGGGAACCCCCTGAGTCGCTGCACCCGGCCTGGCGATGGGCGGCCGGCCTTCAGAGGCTCGGCCGCGAGCGGACGAGCAGCACGTCGCAGGGCGCCTGACGGGCGACCGCGTCCGGGATCCGGCCCGGCAGCAGCGGCGTGCGCTCAGGCGCGCCGACGACGATCAGGCGCGCCTGCTGCTCGGCCGCCAGGTCGATGATGGCGGCGGCGGGATCACCGCGGCGGAGATGCACCTCGACCTCGAGGCCGTCGCGACGGAGCCGGCGGGCGGTCGCCGCCAGCGTGTCTTCGAGGTCGGGCGGCGGCTCCGCGATCGGCCGCCGTGCGGTCACGAGCGCCAGCCGGCAGCCGAGCGCGCGGGCGAGGCCGGCTCCCGTGCGCAGCACCTCGTCCTCCGCGCCGTCGGTGCCGACGATGACGAGCGCGGAGGTCGGGGTGCCGACCGGCGGCCGGCGCGCGTCGGCGGCGAGCCGCTGAAGGAGCGTGAGGCCTGGGCTGACGGTCCCGTCGGCGGCGGCGCGCAGCCACCGCAGCAGCGACGGTCGGGCGACCTCGGCCGGGGCCAGTTCGATCTCGAGCTCGACCTCGGAGCCGATGCGGCTCTCGCGCGTGTGCCCGAGGCGGCGCAGCATGGTGAGCGCCTCGCGATTGGCGGCCAGCACGGGCGCGCGGAAGCGGGTGATGCCCTCCTCGCGGGCGCGCTCTGCCAGCGCTTCGAGCAGGCGGCCGCCGATGCCGCGGCCCTGCCAGTCGTCGGCGACCGTCATCGCCGGCTCGGCCTCGTCGGGCGCCGTGCGCACGTAGCGGGCGACGCCGACGCCGATGCCGCCGTCGGCGTCGACGGCGACCAGTGCCTCGTGGTCGCGGTGGTCGACCTGCGTGAGGTAGTCGAGGTGGCGCTCGGACAGCCGCGGGACCGGCGAGAAGAAGCGCCGGTAGCGCGACTCGGGGCTCAGCCGCTCGAACCCCTCGCGCAGGTCGTCGCGATCATC
>JAXDHR010000094.1:0-6090 GCA_034664425.1 Solirubrobacteraceae bacterium | reverse complement strand
GATCGCCGAGACGCGCGGGAGCTCAAGCACCGCGCACCCGCCGCACCCACTCCGCCGGCTCCATATTCACGAAGCGCCCGCGGCGGCCGTCGATGCCGTAGTGCACGATCCACCTCAGCCGCCGCAGCGGCCGCTCCTCGTAGAGCAGGCTCTTGATCATGAACTGCGCGATCGTCCCGGCGGCCGAGAGCACGCCCTGGCGCTCATAGACCTTCTTGATCCAGACGTAGTTGCGCAACCCGAACAGCTGCTTCCAAAAGCCCTCGAGCTCGAACGGGACGATCTCCTGGCCGAGCAGCCGGTTCCAGAAGCGCGCGCGGGCGTTGGAGTGGGTCTGGCCGACCTCCTTGTGCACGATCACGGCCTCTGGGATGACGCGGATCGCGCCCTGGCGGCCGAGGCGCAGGCAGTACTCGAGGTCATCCCCCCAGATGAAGAACTCGGCCTTGGGTGGGTCGGTCGCGCGCGCTGCGTCGCCGCGCACGAGCATGCCGACGAAGGAGACGTAGTCGACGGCCGGCGCGGCGCCCGCCACGTAGGCTTCGCGCGGCAGCGGTCGCATGCGGCCGCGGAAGAAGCCGCGCTGGACGCGCGCCTCGATCTCGCCCGCCGGATCCACGATTGCCGTGGCGAGCACCGCATTCCCGGGATCCGCGGCGGCCGGCGCGGCGAGCAGGCGCTCGAGCGCGTCCGCGCGGGGCTCGGCGTCGTCGTCCATCACCCACAGCCAGTCCCAGCCGCCCGCGCGCGCCGCGCCGATGGCGTGGTGAAACCCGCCGGAGGATCCGAGGTTGCGTTCGAGACGGATGAACTCCACCGCCTCGAGCAGGCCGGCCGCAGCCAGTGCGTCCTTCGTGCCGTCGGCCGAGGCGTTGTCGACGACGAGGACGTGGTCCAGCGGCCGGGTCTGGCCCAGGAGGCCGCGCAGGCACTCGACGAGCAGCGCCTTCCGATTGAAGGTGAGCACCACGGCGCAGACCGTCATGACGGCCGCGAGGATAGCCTCAGGACCATGGCCGTCCCCGGGCGCGTGATCGCCGTCGTCGTCACCTACAACCGCCGCGAGCTGCTGGTCGAGTGCCTGGCGGCACTCGCCCGCCAGAGCCATCCGCTCGCGCGCGTGGTACTCATCGACAACGCGTCCACCGACGGCACGGAGGACCGCGTCGCGGCCTCCGAGGCGGCCACGGAGCTCGATATCGCGTACGTCCGCATACGGCGCAACGGCGGTGGTGCGGAGGGCTTCCACTACGGCGTCAAGCACGCGCTCGCGTGCCCGAGCGACTGGCTGTGGCTGATGGACGACGACTGCGAGCCGGCCGACGACTGCCTCGAGCGGCTGCTCGCATCCGCCGCCGCCGCCGACCCTCGCACCGCGGTGGTCTGCCCGGCGGTCGTCTCCGCCGAGGACCAGCTGCTGCCGCTGAACCGGCTGCTGCGCGCACGCCGCTTCGTGCGCTCGCCGCTCATTCCGCTGAGCGCCTCCGCCTACGAGCGGCCGCAGGCACCGATCGACACCGGCTCGTTCGTCGGGCCGCTGATCCGCAGCGACGACGCGCGGCGTGCGGGCCTTCCGCTTCGCCACGTCTTCATCCGCTTCGACGACATCGAGTACATCGACCGCCTGGGCGCGGATGGCGAGCGCGGAATCTGGAACGTGTCGGGTGCGCGGATCCGCCACAAGGAGCCGGTCCCGCTCGTCGACGTCTCGCTGCTCGGCACGCTGCGCTCGTTCTTCTCGCGGCGCGAGTTCGCCGGCCAGTGGAAGCACCTCTACGGCGTGCGCAACCTGATCTTCGCAGGACGCCGTCACGGCTGGATGACCCGTGTCAACGCGGTTGGCATGGGCGTCCAGAACGTCGCGCTGTTCCTGCTGCTCGGAGAGCACCGGCGGCGGCTCGCGTGGCTGTCCGCGCGCTACACGATCGACGGCATGCGCGGGCGTTTCGACAACCTCGCCCCTGCCGACTGGGCGGGGCTCGCGACCGCGCCCAGCATGCGCACGTACCTCGCCGAGCATCGGCTGCGATACGACGCCGAGACCGACGTTCAGCCGCGCGCCGTCGCCCCGCAACGCTAGAATTCCGCAACTCCGGCCCCGCGCGGTCGTTCACGAATAGGCCGGACCGACCATTCCGCCCCGTTCGTCGTCTCTGCATGACCTCCCGCTTCCACAAGCCGCTCGCGATCGTGCCCGCGTACAACGAGGAGGGCTGCGTGAGCGGCGTCGTGGCCGAGCTGCGTCACCACTGCCCCGACTTCGACGTCCTCGTCGTCGACGACGGCTCGACCGACTCGACGGCCGCCGAGGCCCGTGCGGCCGGCGCCGAGGTCATCCGCAGCCCGTTCAACCTGGGCATCGGCGGGGCCGTGCAGTGCGGGTACGTCTTCGCCTTCGAGCGCGGCTACGACCTCGCCGTCCAGGTCGACGGGGACGGCCAGCACGACGCGGGGCAGATCGGTCAACTGCGCTCGCATCTCGACCGCAATCCGGGCCTGCACATGGTGACGGGCTCGCGCTTCCTCTCGCGCGACGGCTATCGCTCCTCCGCGACACGCCGGATGGGCATTCGCATCTTCGCTGCGCTGCTGTCGTTGATCACTCGCCAGACCATCACCGACCCGACGTCGGGCTTCCGCATGACGACCCGCCACGGGATCGAGCTCTTCGCCCGCGACTACCCGCACGACTACCCCGAGGTCGAGGCGGTGGTGATGCTCCACCACCACCGCCTGCGCAGCGCCGAGGTGCCCGTCCGGATGCGCGCGCGCTCGGGCGGCAGCTCGTCGATCGCCGGGCACTGGTCGGTCTTCTACATGCTCAAGGTCACTCTCGCGGTCCTCGTCGGCGTCTTCCGCGCCCGCCCGGCGGTGCGCGCCGGCGACGAGGCACCCGTGAGCGCGGAGCCGGCCATCTGATGGAGTCGCGCGTCCAGATCGTCGCGATCATCGTCGCCGCCGGCCTGTTCGGCGTGATCCTCGAGCTCGTGCGCCGCCGCCGGCTGATGGAGCGCTACGCGCTGTTGTGGCTCGGCTCGGCGGTCGTCCTGCTCGTCCTCTCCGTCTGGCGCAACGGCCTCGAGCTGTTCGCGAGCGCCGTCGGTGTCTCCTACGCCCCCTCGGCGCTCTTCCTCGTGGCGCTGGGCTTCATCCTCCTGCTCCTGCTGCACTTCTCCCTGGTCATCTCCCGGCTCGCAGACCAGACCAAGGTTCTCGCGCAGCGCGTCGGGCTGCTCCAGCACGAGCTCGACGAGCTGCGCAGCGAGACCGAGGCCGCCGCCGAGGAGCGCCTCCCCGACAGGGAGCACATCCACACATGACCCATTACGACTCGCTCGTGGTCGGCGCGGGGTTCGCCGGCGCGATCGTCGCCGAGCGCCTCGCCTCAGAGCTCGACCATCGCGTGCTGGTGGTCGACCGCCGCGAGCACATCGCGGGCAACGCCTTCGACTACTACGACGAGTCCGGCACGCTCGTGCACAAGTACGGGCCCCACATCTTCCACACGAACTCCGAGAAGGTCGTCGACTACCTGTCGCGCTACACGGAGTGGCGCCCGTACGAGCATCGTGTCCTGGCCCGCGTCGGCGAGCAGCTGCTGCCGATGCCGATCAACCGCGACACGATCAACCGCCTCTATCGGCTCGACCTCCAGACCGAGGAAGAGGTCGAAGCCTTCTACGCCGAGCGCCGCGAGGACCGGCCCCGGATGGAGACCTCCGAGGACGCCGTCGTCGCCAAGGTCGGTTGGGAGCTCTACGAGACGTTCTTCCGCGGCTATACACGCAAGCAGTGGGAGCTCGACCCGAAGGACCTGCACGCTTCGGTCTGCGCGCGGATCCCGATCCGCACCAACACCGACGACCGCTACTTCACCGACAGCTTCCAGAACATGCCGGCCGAGGGCTACACGGCGCTGTTCGAGCGCATGCTCGACCATGCGAACATCGAGGTCCGCACCGGCACGGAATTCGCCGACGCGCGCGACGAGCTCGAGTACGGCCACCTCGTCTGGACCGGCCCGATCGACGAGTACTTCGGCCACCGCTTCGGGCCGCTGCCCTACCGTTCGCTGCACTTCGACCTCGACACGGTCGAGACGCCCGATGGCGGCTTCGCGCTGCCGGCGGGCTCGATCAACGAGCCCGACGGCGACGTGCCGTACACGCGCTGCACCGAGTTCCGCCGCCTGTCGGGGCAGGAAGGTCTGACGCGCTCGACAGTGGCCTACGAGTACCCGCGTTCGGAGGGCGACCCCTACTATCCGATCCCGCGCGAGCAGAACCGACAGCTGTTCAAGCGCTATCGCCAGCTCGCCGACGCGATCGCCGACGAGGTCACGTTCGTCGGGCGGCTGGCCAACTACCAGTACCTGAACATGGACCAGGTCACGGCGCAGGCGCTCGCGACGTTCGAGCGCATGCTCTCCGACGGCCGGGTCGCCGCGCGCGCCGCCGGCTAGGACTCGGCCGGCAATGGCGCTCCCGCCCAGCGTCGCGGCCGTCGTCGTGACATATAACCGCAAGGCTCTGCTCGTCGAGTGCCTCCAGGCCCTGCTCGCGCAAAGCACACCGGTGAGCCGCATCCACATCGTCGACAATGCCTCGACGGACGGGACCCGCTCCCTGCTCGAGGGCGAGGGCCTTCTCGATCGTCCGTCGGTGCGCTACCACCAGCTCGAGGTCAACGGCGGGTCCTCGGGCGGCTTCGCCCGCGGGGTCGAGATCGCCCGTGAGGGCGACGAGGACTGGATCTGGCTCATGGACGACGACGCGGAGCCGCGCCCGGACGCGCTCGAGCGGCTCCTCACCGCGCCGGCTGCGGCCGATCCGGACTCCGCCGCGCTGGCGCCCGCGGTGGTGTGGCCGGACGGCGAGCCCCAGCTCGGGCATCGCGGACACTTCAACCGCGTGCCGCGGGCGCTCGCCCGCGGGCACTACGACCCCAGCCGCGGCCCCGTGGAAATCAGCTACTTGACCTTTGTGGGTCCGCTCGTGCGGATGAGTGTGGCGCGTGCGATCGACCCGCCGTTCGCGCCGTTCTTCCTCTATTCCGATGACTTCGAGTACTCCCTGCGGCTGCGCCGACAGGGATCGATGTGGCTCGTTCCAGGCGCCGTCATCGTGCACAAGGAGGCGCGCAACCCCCCGATCACTCGCCGAGGCACGTTCTTCAATCGCCTGCTCCGAACACAGCTGAGCGCCACGCGCTACGACGCGGCATGGCGGAACCTGTTCGCGATCCGCAACTACGTCTGGCTGCGCACCCGGCATGAGGGCATGGGCAGGCTCGGGTTCGCGTGGCTGCTCACGCAGTTCATCCTCAAGGCGCTGATGTACGACGAGCGTCCGATCCGGCGAGTTCCGTGGCTCATCCGCTACGCCGTAGACGGCCGGCGGGGGATCTTCCGCAACATCAAGCCCGAGAGCTGGGCGCGCGCCGCGGCCTCGGGCCGGGTCTGATCAGCGCGCGCCTGCCCGAGCAGGCGCCCGATCGCGGCCGATGACCGCGTCGAGCAGCTCCCGTGGCAGCCCGCGTACGGCTATCAGAGCCAGCGGGAAGGCTACCCCGACGATCATGACGGCGCCCAGGTTCGGGAAGTGGGGGACGTGGATCAGCGCCGCGGCCGCGGCGCTGATCGCCGCGGCGAGGGCGACGCGCGGGACGCGCCCGTAGCGGAGGCGGAGATCGGGCCGCGCTCGATGCAGCACGAACGCGTAGGAGCCGAGCAGCGACCACTCCCCGGCCGCAGCGGCGATGGCGCCGCCCAGCGCGCCGTGGAGCGGGATCAGGACGACGGCGACGGCGAGCGTGAACGCCAGCGTCACGAGGTTGGCGACGATCAGCCCGAGGTTGCGGCGCAGCGCGATCAGCGCGGACGCGAAGGACACGTTCAGGAAGATCACGATCAGCGACAACGACTGGATCCGCAGCACCTCGACGGGCGGCCCGTCCGCATGCCCGGTCAGCACCGACATCGCCAGCGGTGCGCCCATGAAGGTCAACAGCGTTAGGAACGCGCCCGCAGCGATCGCGGTGTCGAACGTCCGGTCCAAGGCGAATGCGAGCCGCTCCTGGTCGTCGCGCGCG
>JAXDHR010000093.1:0-35090 GCA_034664425.1 Solirubrobacteraceae bacterium | reverse complement strand
CTGCCGCGCGGCGCTCGAGTCCTCGCTGAAGGCGGCGATCGCGATCCCGGGCTCCAAGCTCTACGCGGGCGACGCGGTCTGCCAGAAGGCGGGCCGGGATGGCGACCAGGCGTGCTACGACTCGATCCAGTTCCGCTCGATCGGCGCCGCCACCCAGCCCCTGATTCCGTGGATCAACCGGCCCACCTACCAGCAGGCGGTCAGCATCCTGCGGCGTGTGCCCCGGTGACGTGCGACGGTAGGAAGGGTGTGGGTCGAGACCGCATCCGAGACGTTCGTCGCGCGCCACGACGAGCGTGACGCCGCCGATGCGAAGCGCGTGCTCGCGCAGCTCGAGCACGCCCGCGTCCGGCTCGAGGAGCGCCTCGAGGTCGACATCGGCGAGCTGGCCGTCGTGCTGCACGGCTCGCCCGCGCAGCTCGACGCGGCCCAGCCCTGGTTGCCGCTGCAGCGGCGCCTGACCTCCCCGGCGGCGCGCCGCTACGTCGTCGGCTGGGCGGGGGAACGCGAGCTGCACGTGCTCTCCCCCCGGCTGCTCGCCCAGCGCGCCTCGAACGTCGAGGGATCGCTGGAGATGCTCATGCTTGCGCCGGCGGGCCTGCTCGCACGCCGCGCGGTGGCGGTGCGCCAGCCGGGCTTCCCGCCGCCGGCGGGGCCGCGGCGGATGGCCCGCTGGCTGCGCCACGCGTGGTACGCCGAGGGCGCGGCCCAGTGGCTGTCCGGCCAGACCGCGCACGTGCGCCCGGCGGTGACGCGGCGCCTGCGCGAGGGCTCGCAGCCATCGTTCCCACCGGGGCGCGCCGACGCGCTGCTGCTCGGCGGCACCGTGATCGACCTGCTGGCGCGCGAGGAGGGGGACCGCACGGCGGTCGCGGCGCTTCGCGCGGGCCCGGACGCGGTGCTCGACGCCCTGCGCGGCAGCCGCGGCGGACGTCACACCGCGGCAGCCTGGCGCTCGCACCTCGAGCGCGTCGCCGAGGGCGCGCAGACGCGCGCGACGCGGCGGATCGGGCGCCCGCGCTAGCCGACGAGAGCGACGATCAGTCCGGCGACGACGAGCCCGACGATCACCGCGGCGAGCACGATCGCGAGCACCCGCACCCAGGCCGGCGTGCCGTGCACCGGCTGGCGCGGCGGGCGCGGCGCCACGGCCGCGACGCCGAGCGCATCACGGGCGATGTCGGCGCCCGAAGCCGGCACGAGGATGTCGCGCGGACCGCTGGCGAGGAAGTCGGGCACGTCGAAGCCGCCCGACCGGCGCACGAGCGCTGGCACGCCCTGGTCGAGCAGGATCGCCTCGAGCATCTCGGCCTCCGCCTGGTGGCGCGCGGAGGCGACCTTCACGAGCGGTCCCTCGGCGTATTGCGGGCGCACCTTGCGCGCCCGGTCGTGCAGCGCATCGTGCTTGACCGGACCGGCCTCGCCCGGCGCATAGACGAGGGGCAGGCCGCAGTCGCGGCAGAAGCGCTCCCCGGCGGCGTGCGCAGCGCCGCAGGACGGGCAGACGAGCGGCCCGTCCGGATCAGCCATCAGGTCTCCACGATCTCGAGCTCGCGCTGCTCGTAGCCGCCGTCCGCGATCTCCCAGGCCCGCACGTCGTCCTCATCGGACTTGACGCCGACGATGACGTAGAGCGTCCCGGGAAACGACGGGAGGGCGGTGCCCGGCAGCGTCGCGAGGTTGATGTCGGTCTGCGACGGGATCGGGTCCGAGCGCGTGTGCGAGTGGTAGATCGCGCCGAGATCGAGGCCGCCGGACTCGATCGCGTCCTGGATCCGGTACTGCTCGTTGGGATCCATGATGTAGCGCAGCGGGCTCGCTGCGGTGTTCGTCGCGCGATGGACGGCGACGGCCTCGCCGTCGCGCGAGGCGATCATCCCGCAGCACTCGTTCGGCGCCTCCGCGCGGGCGTGCGCGATGACCTCGTCGAGGAGGGCGCGGGAGATGCGCACCACCCGGTTACTTGGGGGTCGTGGTGGTGCTGCGCGTCGTCGAGTGCAGCTCGGCGACGTCGTCATCGTCGTCGTCGTCGCGGCGATCGCCGCTGAGCGACTCCTTGAACTCGCGCAGGCCCTTGCCGACCGAGCGTCCGGCCTCCGGGAGGCGCTTGGGCCCGAGGACGAGGAGGGCGATGACGAGCACGATGATCAGTTCCATCGGTCCGATGTTCATGGGCATGCGGAGGGGTCCCTTCTGGCGACGGTCTGGTCCAGTCTAGATCGGCATGCGCGTTCCGCGCGCGAGCGGTTCACCACCAGACGGTCGAATCGAGGTTCGCGACCTCGTCGACCGGCAGCGTGTAGAGCCCTGAGGACAGGTACTTCCAACCGTCGTCACAGACGATGAACACGACGTTGCCCTCGTCGAGCTCGTTCGCGATCCGCACGGCGATCGAGGCGATCGCCCCCGACGAGACGCCTGCGAAGATCCCCTCCTCGTCGAGCAGCTTGCGGGTCCAGAGGATGGCGTCGCGGTTCGTGACGAAGATCTTCCGGTCCAGCAGCGAGAGGTCGATGATCGGCGGGATGAAGCCGTCGTCGAGCGAGCGCAGGCCCTGGACCGGCTCGCCCTGCATCGGCTCGGCGGCGACGATCTTCACCCCGTCCCCGAGCTCCTCGCGCAGCCGGCGTCCGTTGCCCATCAGCGTGCCGCCGGTGCCGAGCCCCGCGACGAACGCAGTCACCTCGTCGAGCTCCTCGAGGATCTCGAGCGCCGTGCCGTTGTAGTGCGCGTCGGGGTTGGCCTGGTTGCCGTACTGGTAGGGCATGTAGTACGACGAGTCGCCCGCGGCGATCTCGAGCGCCATCTCGACCGCGCCGTTGGAGCCCTTGGAGCCGGGCGAGTAGACGATCTCGGCGCCGTACATCTTCAGCAGCTGCGTGCGCTCCGGCGTGACGTTGTCGGGCATCACGACCTTGAGCGCGTAGCCCTTGCGCGAGCAGATCATCGCCAGCGAGATCCCGGTGTTGCCCGAGGTCGGCTCGAGGATCGTCTGCCCCGGGCGGATCAGGCCCTTCTCCTCGGCGTCCTCGATCAGCGCGCGGGCGACGCGGTCCTTGACCGACCCCGTCGGGTTGTGGGACTCGAGCTTGGCCCAGATGCGCACGCCCGGCTTGGGCGAGAGGCGCTTGAGCTCGACCAGCGGCGTGTTGCCGATGGCCTGGACGATGTCACCGTAGCGGCCCCCGCAGGGGCGGTTCTCGAGTCGCTCCGCCATAGCTTCACGAAGTGTAGTGAGGTCTTCTCCCCGCTATCCCATGTCCGATCGACCAGCATGCGGCGAATGGTCCTGGGAGTCCTTCGTCGGCACGGCATCGCGCTTGCCGCGCTCTTCATCGCCCTCGGCGGGACGTCCTACGCGGCGATCCGCCTGCCGGCGCACAGCGTCGGCGCGAAGCAACTCGCGCGCGGGGCGGTCACCGCGCCGGCGGTGAAGAACGGGTCGCTGCACGCGACGGACTTCGCCAAGGGCCAGCTTCCCGCAGGCCAGCGCGGTGCGGCGGGAGCGAAGGGCGATCCCGGAGCGCAGGGGCCGCCCGGAGCGACCGGCCCCACGGGCCCGGCCGGGACGGCCGGCGCGCCCGGGCCGGCCGGGCCGTCCGGGCCGTCCGGGCCGTCCGGGCCGTCCGGCGATGCCACCCAGCTCTACACGCGCGGCGCGAGTGCCACGTTCACGGTGCCCGCGGGCGTCACCGGCATCGTCGCGGAGCTGCGGGGCGCCGGAGGCGGGGGCGGCGCCTCCCCCACGGACTACGGCGGCGGACAAGGCGGCTTCGTGCGCGCGTACATCCCGGTGACCCCGGGTGACGTGCTCGCCGTCCTGGCCGGGCGAGGCGGCTCGGGCGCGAGCAACCAGTTTCCGAGCGAAATCGGTACACCGTCGCAGGTGAGCCGCGGCGGATCGACGCTGGCGACCGCGCCGGGCGGCACGGGCGGCTCGGGCCAGGCGGCAGGCCCCGGAGGCGCGACGGGCACCGTGGGCGGCGGGGCGTCCGGCCTGTCCACGGCCGCCGGGGCGAGCGGTACGCAGGGGTCCGGCGGCAACGGCCTGGTGCGCCATCCCGAGGCCGGCGGCGGCCCGCAGTCGACCAATGACGCGGACCTGAGCTCCTCCTTCCTCGGCTCGGGCGGCGGGGTCAACGGGCCGCAGTTTGGCTACAACGGCGCCGGCGGCTACGTCGAGCTGCAGCTCGCGCGCTAGCAGCTAGCGCACGGAGCGCAGCGCGGGATAGAGCGCCCGGAAGCGCTCACGGCCCTCGCGATACGGCTCGATCCACGCATCGACGGGCTCGACCTCCCCGCGGGGGCGCACGCACGCGTCGACCGCCTCCCCGGCGTCAGCCCAGACCCCGCCGGCGATCCCACCGAGCAGCGCGGCGCCGTAGGCGGCGCCCTCCTCGACGGCGACCCGCTGCAACGGCAGCTCGAGCACCGAGGCGACGATCTGCAGCCACAGCTCGCTGCGCGCGCCGCCGCCCGAGACGCGCGCGAGATCGATTCCCGCCCGCCCGTCGCCGAGCTCGGCGACGAGGTCGAGCGAGTCGCGCAGCCCGAAGGCGACGCCCTCGAGCACCGCGCGCACGAGCGCGCCGCGATCGTGGCGCAGCGACAGTCCGGCGAAGGCGCCGCGCGCATCCGGATCCGCGTGCGGCGTCCGCTCGCCGGCGAGATAGGGCAGGAACGTCAGTCCCTCCACCCCGGGCGCCCACGCGCGCGCCTCCTCCGCGAGCTCGCCGAAGCCCACCTCCGTGCCCATCGCGTCGCGCAGCCAGCGCAGCGATCCCGCGGCCGACAGCATTACGCCCATCGCCTGCCAGACGCCCGGGACGGCGTGGCAGAAGGCGTGCACGCGCCCGACCGGGTCGTGCGCGTACGCGTCGAGGCCGGTGAACACGACGCCCGAGGTGCCCATCGCCACCGACGCCGGCCCTGGATGGACGACGCCGACACCGAGCGCGCCCGCCGCCTGATCGCCCGCACCCGCGGCCACCGGCACGCCGTCGGCCGTGCGCCCGGCGAGCTCGGGTGACTCGTGCACGTGCGGCAGCCAGTCGCGGTCGAGCTCCAGCGCCTCGACGACCTCGTCGCTCCAGCGCCGCCGCGCCACGTCGAAGAGCAGCGTCCCGGAGGCGTCGGCGGCGTCCTGCGCGCGCTCGCCCGTGAGCCGCAACCGCACGTAGTCCTTCGGCAGCAGGACGTGCGCGATGCGCTCGTAGAGCTCCGGCTCGTGGTGGCGCATCCACAGCAGCTTGGGCGCGGTGAAGCCGGTCAGCGCGCGATTACCGGTCAGCTGCACGAGCCGCTCGAGACCGATGCGCTCCTCGATCTCCTCGCATTCCGCGCCGGTGCGGCCGTCGTTCCAGAGGATCGCGGGGCGGATGACCGCGTCGGACGCGTCGAGCGCGACGAGCCCGTGCATCTGGCCGCTGAGGCCGATGCCTGCCACCTCGGCGGCGTCGAGCCGCGCCAGCGCGCGCTCGGTCGCTCGCCACCAGTCCTCGGGGTCCTGCTCGGCCCAGCCCGGGCGCGGGGTGGAGAGCGGGTACTCCTCCTCGCAGCTCGCGAGCACCTCGCCGGTCTCCGAGACGGCGATCGCCTTGACCGCCGTCGTCCCGACGTCGAGTCCCACCGTGACCGCCATCTCAGTCCCTTCCGTCCTCGGCCAGCATCCCCGGATCGTCGACCAGCCGCGCCAGCGCCAGCGCCGCCGCCCCGCGCACCGCCGCCTCCGGTCCCAGCGGCGAGGTGATCAGGCGCGGCATGCGGCGACCGGCACCGAGCACGCGACGGCGCAGCTCCTCCTCTGCGGCGGGCGCGATGTGGGCGGCCAGCGGGGCAAGGAAGCCGCCGAGCACGAAGGCCTGCGGGTCGAGCAGGTTCGCGGCCGAGCCGAGCGCGATTCCAAGCCAGCGGCCGGCGTCGCGCAGGGCCTCGACGGCGGCCGGGTCGCCGGCGTCGGCCCGTGCAGCGAGGCGGGAGACCGGCTCGCCGGACGGCACCCGGTCGGGCTCCTGCTCGCCGGCGGCGGCGAGCAGCGCCTCGAGGCCCGCGCGGGTCTCCAGGCAACCGCGGCTGCCGCACGCGCACGGCGGCCCGTCGGGATCGACCGTCATGTGGCCGAACTCGCCGCCGAAGCCGTGCGCCCCGCGGAAGATCATCCCGTCGAGCACGATGCCGGCGCCGATGCCGACCTCGCCGGAGACGTGGACGAAGCTCGCGAGCCCGCGGCCTGCGCCCTCGCGCAGCTCGGCGACCGCGGCCAGGTTCGCCTCGTTGTCGGCGGTCGGGCGCGGCCCCGCGTCGCCGAGCCGCTCGGCCAGCGCCGTCGCGACCGGGACGTCCTCCCAGTGCAAATTGGGGGCGAGCAGCAGCGTGCCGCTGCCTGCGTCGACGAGCCCGGGCAGTGCGACGGTGATGCCGGCGGCGCGCACGCCCTCGGCCTGGAGGCGCTCGAGCGCGGAGCGGGCCATCGCCGCGAGCGCATCGAGCGTCTCCTCTGGCGGCCGGTCGCGCAGGTCGGCCGCCTGCAGCGCGCGGTGGCGCACCCCGCCGGCCATGTCGACGACGCGGACCGAGAGGTAGTCGACGTTCACCTCGAGCCCGACGCCGGCCGCGCCGTCGGCCGCGACCTCGACCACCAGGCCCGGGCGCCCGACGCTGCCCGTGCGCTCCGCGCCGCGCTCGGCGAGCAGTCCGAGCTCGATCAGCTCGGTGACGAGCGAGGACACCGTGCTCTTGTTGAGGCCGGTCTCCTGGGCGATCGTCGCCCGCGACCGGGGCCCGGTCCGGACGACGTGGCCGAGCACGATCCCGAGGTTGTGCCGCCGGACCGCTCGCTGGTTGGCCGGACTCTGCATGTGCAGGCGCACCCTATCCGGACGACCGGTGCGCGGTCCGGACTCAGGTCGCCTTTTCGTCGCGCAGCGGACCTGGCATGCTCGCCACAGGCATGTGAATCCTCCTATGCCAGCACCCTCGCCTCAGCCGCGGCGGCTGCGCGCCGCCTTGCGCCCAGTGCTCATTGGGCTGACGCTGCTGGCGCTCGCCGGGCTCGGCACGCTCGTCACCGTGGCCCGCGCCGGGCATCCCCGGACCTGGTCCGGCGGCGTCGTGCGCTTCTACGACGCGACCGGCATGAACCGGACCGTCGCGGCGGCGGCCGCGCGCTGGAACGCATCGGGCGCGGACGTGCACCTGCGACCCGTTGCGTCCCTGCGCGCGGCGCAGCTCGTGCTGCGCGTCGACGACCGGCGGCTGACGCGGACGTGCGGCCACGACTGCCTCGGCTTCACCTCGGACATCGGCCGCCCGCAGGGCCGGAGGCGTAGCGAGGTCCTGCTCAGCGGGTCCTTGTCGGACACCCCACGGCCACTGTCGGTGTGGGTCGCCGCGCACGAGCTCGGACACGTGCTCGGGCTCCATCACCGCTCGGGGCCGGAGTGCTCGCTGATGAGCGCGCACGCGTTCGACACCCGCTGCCCGCCGTCGCTGGGTGGCACATCGGCGACGCCGGCGCAGCTCGCGTGCGTGCCCGCCCCGGCTGACGTCGAGGCCGCATCGCGGCTCTACGGCGGCGCGCCGCGGCGGGCGGACGCGCGCTGCCGCTAGCGTTCGCGCGTGTGATCGCCTCCCGGCTGGCCGGCTTCGGCACGACGATCTTCACCGAGTTCTCGGCCCTTGCGGAGCGCACCGGCGCGATCAACCTCGGCCAGGGCTTCCCGGACGAGGACGGGCCGGCGGCGCTGCTGGAGGCGGCGAGCGAGGCGATCCGCTCGGGCGCCAACCAGTACGCGCCGCTCGCCGGCGTGCCGGCACTGCGGGCGGCGATCTGTGAGCACCAGCGGCGGTGCTACGGGATCGAGCTCGACCCCGACACAGACGTCCAGGTCACCTTCGGGGCGACCGAGGCGATCGCAGCGGCGCTGCTCGGACTGCTCGAGCCGGGCGACGAGGTCGTGCTGATCGATCCTTCCTACGACGCGTACGCCGCGGCGGTGTCGCTGGCGGGCGGCCTCCGCCGCACGGTGGCGCTGCGCCCGCCCGACTGGAGGCTCGACGTCGATGCGCTGCGCGCCGCCGCAGCGGGCCCGCGCGTGCGCGCGCTGCTGCTCAACACGCCGCACAACCCGACCGGCAAGGTGTTCTCCCGGGCGGAGCTCGAGGCGATCGCCGCGATCTGCCGCGAGCACGACCTGGTCGCGATCTGCGACGAGGTTTACGAGCACCTCGTGTTCGACGGCGAGCACGTGCCGCTGGCGACGCTCGACGGGATGTTCGAGCGCACGCTGACGGTCTCCTCGCTGGGCAAGACCTTCTCCTGCACGGGCTGGAAGACCGGTTGGGCGACCGGACCCGCCGGCCTGGTGGGCGCCGTGCGAGCGGCGAAGCAGTACCTGAGCTTCGCGGGCGGGACGCCGTTCCAGCATGCCGGCGCGGCCGTGCTGGGGATGGCCGACGGCTGGTTCGACGAACTCGCGGGGACGCTGCGCGAGCGGCGCGACCGGCTCTGCGCCGGCCTGGAAGCCGCCGGCCTGGAGGTGCTCGTGCCCCAGGCGACGTACTTCGCCAACGTACTCGTCGACGGCGACGGCGCCGAGTTCTGCCGCGAGCTGCCGGAGCGCTGCGGCGTCGTCGCCATCCCCACCGGCGCGTTCTACGCCGACCCGTCGATCGGCCGCCACCTCGTCCGCTTCGCCTTCTGCAAGCGCCCTGGCGTGATCGACGAGGCCGCCCGCCGCCTCGCACGACCTAAAGGGGCCTGACCCCTTTAGCTACGCACAACCTAAAGGGGCCTGGCCCCTTCAGGTTTGCGCTTGCGTTTCGCGGGCGCAGATGACAACGTTGTCTGCCATGTCGCTCCCTCGCCTCCAGCGGCTGTTCGCCGCCGATGGCCGCTGCTTCGACGTCGCGGTCGACCATGGGTTCTTCAACGAGAGCTCGTTCCTCGCCGGCATCGAGGACATGGGCCGCACCGTGGCCACGCTGGTCGACGCCGCGCCCGACGCGATCCAGCTCTCCCCCGGCCAGGCGCACCTCCTGCAGGACCGGGCGGGCGGGCCGAACTCGGGCAAGCCGGCGCTCGTCCTGCGCACCGACGTCGCCAACGTCTATCACGCCGAGCTGCCCCGGACCCTCTACTCCGAGGTGATCGAGGACGCCGTCGGCACGGCGCTGCGGCTCGACGCGGCCTGCGTCGTCGTGAACCTGCTCCGGCTTCCCGACCAGCCCGAGCTCCTGCGCGCATGCGTACGCAACGTGATGGCCCTGCGCGCGGCGTGCGACCCCGTCGGGATGCCGCTGATGGTCGAGCCGCTCGTGTTCAAGGCCGGCGCCGGCGGCTACGGCGTGGACGGCGACGCGGACAAGATCGTGCCGCTCGTGCGCCAGGCAGCGGAGCTCGGCGCCGACATCATCAAGGCCGATCCGACCGACGAGCTCGACGACTACCACCGGGTGATCGAGGCTGCGAGCGGGCGGCCCGTGCTGCCGCGCGGCGGCGGCCGCGTACCCGACGAGGAGGTGCTGCGCCGGACCGAGGCGCTGATGCGTCAGGGCGCCGCCGGCATCGTCTACGGGCGCAACGTGATCCAGCACCGCAACCCGGCGGGCATGACGCGCGCGCTGATGGCCGTCGTGCACGACGGGGCGAGCGCCGCCGACGCGCTCGCACTGATCGCATGAGGACCGTCCGCTTCGGCATCATCGGCGGCGGCCTGATGGGCCGCGAGTTCGCCTCCGCCGCCGCCCGCTGGATCCACCTCGCCGATCACGGCGTCCGGCCTGAGATCGTCCACGTCTGCGACGTTAACCCGGACGTCCTCGCCTGGTACGAGCGCCTGCGGCCGGACCCGCGGCGCACCACCGACTGGCGCGAGCTGCTCGCCGATGACGACGTCGAAGCCGTCTACTGCGCCGTCCCCCACCACCTCCACGCCGAGCTCTATCCGGCGATCCTCGCCGCGGGCAAGCACCTGCTCGGCGAGAAGCCGTTCGGGATCGACCTCGCCGCCTGCGAGACGATCATGGCCGCCGTCGACCGCCATCCCGAGCTGCTCGTGCGCTGCTCGTCGGAGATGCCGTTCTTCCCGGGTGGCCAGGCCGTCGCGCAGTGGATCGCCGCAGGCGCCTACGGCCGCGTCCTCGAGGTCCGCAGCGCGTTCCTGCACTCCAGCGACCTCGATCCGGGCAAGCCGATCAACTGGAAACGCCAGGCCCGCTTCAACGGCGCCTACGGCTGCATGGGCGACCTCGGCATGCACGCCATGCACCTCCCGCTGCGGTTCGGCTGGATGCCGCGCAGCGTGCGCGCGATCCTCTCCGACGTCGTCACCGAGCGCCCCGGCGCGGACGGCCAGCTCGTCCCCTGCGACACGCCCGACAACGCGGTCCTGCTGTGCGAGGCCGAGCACGACGGCCGGCCGTTCCCGCTGCGCGTCGAGACCAAGCGGATCGCCCCCGGGGAGACGAACACGTGGCTGATCGAGATCGACGGCACGCTCGGCTCGATCGCCTTCACCACGAAGCTGCCCAAGACGCTGCGGACGATGTCCTACGAGCCCGGCGGCGCGCAGGAGTGGCGCGTCCGCGACCTCGGCTCGCAGTCGGCCTATCCGACGATCACCGGGCCGATCTTCGAGTTCGGCTTCGCGGACGCGATCCAGCAGATGTGGGCCGCGTTCCTCGACGAGCTCGAGCACGGCGACGACATGCGCGGCGCGTTCCGCTGCGCGACGCCGCACGAGGCGGCGGCCACGCACCGCGTCTTCACCGCGGCGCTGGAATCGCACGTGCGAGGCTCGGTGGCGACGCCGTGAACGTGCGCGCAGGAACATCATCCTTCAGGTCGTCGCGCTCCACCACCGCGGCTCGAGCGCGTCCGGCAGCCCGGCGTCGAGGGCGGCCGCCCGGAGCGCTCGCCGTATCCGTCCGTTGCGCCTAACGGAAGCGCGCCCCGCGCGTCGCGGCGCGGATCGCCGCCCGCGAGGCGGGGAAGTGGCCGAGGTCGAACGGACCGCCCACCCGAGCACCCTGGTTGTAGACGAGCATGCGCACGCGCGAGTGGCCGCGCACCCACGAGAACAGCCGCCGGACGAAGCTCGGGTCGTCGCGGTCCCACAGCGCCCACTCGCCGAACGCGAACGGCTTGCCGCGGAAGCTCGAGTAGAACCGGTTCAGGCCGCTGAAGTTCGGGAAGCGCGAGTAGAAGTCGGTCGCGACCCAATCGACCCAGCGCGCGCCGGGCCAGTAGGCGCGCGGCGAGTTCCCGGCGACGTCCGGGGCGCCCGCGACCTGCGGGCACCACACGAGCGCGACCTGGGCGGCGGGCAGCGAGCCGCGGTGGGTGACCGGCAGATGCATCGCGCGCAGCCGGGCGTCGACGCCGGGGCCGCCGCGGAGAATCACCGCCAGACGCCGCCACGCCCGCTTGAACCACGTCGTCGAGTGCGCGGCGTTGCGGCGACCGTAGGCGCTGTACGCCGAGTAGGCGTTCCAGTACGCGTTCATCTCCGCGAACGGGCGCACGTAGACCGGGCCGCCGACGGCCGCGATCCGCTGCTGGAGGTCGAGCAGCCAGTGGTCGCCCTTGCCGAGCGCGATCGCGCGGGGCGTGATCCGCTCGGGCAGTCCGTTGCCTGCCGCGGTCGAGATGTGGACCATCGGCCTGGCGTGCATCGCGGCGGCGCGCAGGAACACGTAGCCCGGGTTCTGGCCGAACATCGTGAAGCTCTGGAAGACCGCGGGACGGCGCCCCGTGGCGGCGCGGTAGGCGCTGGCGGCGGGCCGGCCGGCGAGGCCGAGCCACACGTGGCCGCGGGCCGGCCCGTACGGCGCGCCGGCTGCGGGCGCGGCCGTCGCGATCAGCGTCACGAGCGTGAGCAGGAGGATCCGCGGGAAGCGCATGGCGCCCCAGGGTAGGAGGCGGTTCAGACCGTGACCGCGCGACCGTCGAGCGCGGCCCGATAGAGCGCCTCGATCGTGCGCGCCTGGCCGAGCGCGTCCTCGCGTCCTAGCCGTGGCGCTCCCTCGCCCCGCACGGCGCGCGAGACGTCCTCCACCTCGCGGGCGTAGGGGTTGACGACCTCGACCTCGATGCGTTCGTGCGACCCGTCGGCGCGCACGAGCTCCGGCCCCGGGCCGGGCGCCTGCCACGGGTCGTCGACCAGCAGCCGGCCCTCAGAGCCCGTGACCTCGAGCGACGAGCGCGGCGCGGTGTCGAAACCGCACTCGAACGTCCCGAGCACGCCACCGCCGAAGCGCAGCAGGCCGCTCGTGTGGGCGTCCACGCCCTCGCGCTCGTGCGTCTCGCAGCTGACGCGCTCGGGCTCGCCGCACAGCAGCCGCAGCGCGCTGACGCAGTAGCAGCCGACGTCCATCAGCGCACCACCCTCGAGCCCCGGATCCCAGCGCACGTTTCCCGGGTCCGGCAACGAGAACGAGAACGCCGCGCGCACCTGGCGCAGCTCGCCCAGCGTGCCGTCGCCCGCCAGCCGGGCGACGAGCTCGGTCTGCGGGTGGTAGCGCCACATGAACGCCTCCATCAGCAGGCGTCCGGCGCGCCCGGCGGCGTCGTAGGCCTCGAGCACGTCGGCCGCGCGGCGCGCCATCGGCTTCTCGCAGAGCACGTGCTTGCCGGCCTGCAGCGCCGCCACCGACCACGGGACGTGCAGCGCGTTGGGCAGCGACACGTAGACGACGTCGACCGCGGGATCGGCCAGCAGCGCCTCGTAGCTCCCGTGCGCGCGCGCGATGCCCTGCTCGGCGGCGTAGGCGGACGCCGTCGCCTCGCTGCGCGAGGCGACCGCGACCAGCTCGGCGCCGTCCGCGGCCCGGATCCCGGCGATCAGCGCCTGGTTGATCCGGGCCGTGGAGAGCAGTCCCCAGCGGACGGCGTCGGTCATGCGCGTCCGGACTGCGCGCGCCCCTTCCGGGAGATCGAGTCGACCGCGACGGCGAGCAGCAGCACGGCGCCGGTGACGACGAACTTCGTGCCCGCGGACAGCCCCAGCAGCCCGAGGCCGTTGTCGATCGAGCCGATCACGAGCGCGCCGAGGATCGCGCTCTTCATGTTGCCGCGACCACCGAACAGCGAGGTGCCGCCGATCACGGCCGCGGCGATCGAGTAGAGCAGGATCTGGCCGCCGCCGGCACTGGTGTCCACCGAGCGAAGCCGCGAGGCGAGGACGACGCCGCCCACGGCGGCCATGAAGGAGCACAGCGCGAAGCAGGCCATCTTGATGCGGTCGACGTTGATGCCCGCGCGCCGTGCCGCCTCCTGGTTGCCGCCGACCGCGTAGATGTGGCGACCGAAGCGCGTGCGGTTGAGGACGAAGGTCCAGAACACGAGGAAGGCGCCGACGATCACGCCGACCCACGGGATGCCGCGGTCCTGGTTGGCGACCGCAGTGACGATCGCCAGGATCACGAACAGCAGACCGACCCGCAGGCCCACGAGCACGAACGGCTCGTTGGGCAGGCCGAGCTTCGCCCGGCTGCGCATGCGCGCGAGGAGCACCGCGCCGTAGGCCGCGGTCACGGCGACGACGAGGATCCACGAGAGCGCATCGCTCATGAAGTTGTTCGCGAGCCCGATGACGAAGTTGTTCTGGAGGATGACGGTGCCGCGGCTGCCGATGAGCAGCAGTACGACGCCGTTCCAGCCGAGCAGGCCGGCCAGCGTCACCACGAAGGACGGGATGCCGATCTTCGTGACGATCCCGCCCTGGAACACGCCGATGGCGAGGCCCGCGAGCAGCGAGAGGACCACCGCGAGGAACGCCGGCATCACGTTGCCGTCGGGGGTGAGGAACAGCGAGACGAGCACGCCGGCGACGCCGGAGACGTAACCGACCGAGAGATCGATCTCGCCCAGCAGGAGGACGAAGACGATGCCCATCGCCACCAGCGCGTAGGCCGCCGACTGGATGATCAGGTTGACGAAGTTACCGGCGGTGAGGAAGTTCGAGTTCGCGGTCTGGAAGACGATCGCGATGACGATCAGGCCGACGATGATCGGGAGTGAGCCGAGATCGCCCGAGCGGACGTCGATCCACCAGCGGCGGGCGTAGTCCCCGAGGCCGTTCCCGCTCGGCGTGGGCTTGGGGGCAGCGGTCGGGTCCTGCGTCGCGACGCTCATACCGCAACCTCGGACTGGCCGGGCACCTTGGAGACCGACCCGGCGGTGATCGCCTCGACCACCTGCTGCTGGTTGGTCTCGGACACCTTGTACTCCTTGACGTTCTGGCCGAGTCGCAGCACGGTGACCGAGTCGGCCGCCTCGAAGACGTCGTGGAGGTTGTGCGAGATCAGGATCACGGCGAGTCCCTGCTGGCCGAGGCGCTTGACCAGCTCGAGCACCTGACGCGTCTGGGCAACGCCCAGTGCCGCGGTCGGCTCGTCGAGGATCACGACGTTGGAGTTCCACATCACGGCCTTGGCGACCGCCACCGACTGACGCTGGCCGCCGGACAGTCCGGCCACGTTCTGGCGCACGCTGCGCAGCGTGGTCACGGAGAGCGAGGCGAGCGTGTCCTTCGCGCGCGCCTCCATCGCCGTCTCGTCGAGGCGGTGGAAGTTGTCGACGTCCTCGCGCCCGAGGTACATGTTCTGCACCACGTCGAGGTTGTCGCAGAGCGCGAGGTCCTGGTAGACGACCTCGATCCCGAGGCGCGCGGCGTCCTTCGGGCCATGGATCGTCACCGGCTCGCCCTCGAAGAGGATCTGGCCCGAGTCGATCGGGTGGATCCCGGCGATGCACTTGATCAGCGTCGACTTGCCCGCCCCGTTGTCCCCGACGAGGGCCATGACCTGGCCCTTGGAGACGTGGAAGTCGACCTCGTAGAGGGCCTGCACGGCTCCGAAGGCCTTGGAGACCCCTCGAAGCTCGAGAACCGGGGTGTCGCTCACTGCGATTTCCTCCTCCTCCTGGTCGGACGCTCCCCGGGGCGGGTGTGCCCCGGGGAGGTCCCGGACGTCCTACAGACCGACCTTGCCGCACATCGCGGCGACCTTGCCGGCGCAGATCTGTTCCTTCTTGGGGAAGTCGATCTGGCCAACGTACTGCTTGATGTTGCTCTTCGTGATCGCCACCGGGGTGAGGAGCACCGACGGCACCTTCTTGGAGCCGTTGTCCACGGAGGCCGTGGGCGCGGGGGGCGTCTGCCCCTTCGCGAGCGCGATCGCCAGCTTGGCGGCCGCGTCGGCCTCCTTCTTGGTCGCCTTGTAGACGGTCATGCACTGATCGCCCGTGACGATGCTCTGCACGCCCTGGAGCGTCGCGTCCTGGCCGGTGACCGGGATCTGCGGGAGCTTGCGCGCCTTCAGAGCGGAGATCGCGGAGTTGCCGAGGCCGTCGTTGGCGGCCAGGACACCCTGGATCTTGTTGTTGGTCTTCTGGAGCATCTGCTCGAAGATCGTCAGCGCCTGCTGGTTGTCCCAGTCCGGGACCGACTGGTCCGCTGCCTTCTTGAGCTTGCCCGACTTGTACAGCGGATTCAGGACCGAGTTGTAGCCCTGCGCGAACAGCGTCGCGTTGTTGTCGGTCGGCGAGCCGTTGAGCTCGGCGATCGACTGGCCGTTCGTGTTGCCGAGGCAGTTCACGAGACCCTGGCCCTGCAGCTTGCCGACCTTCACGTTGTCGAACGACACGTAGTAGTCGGCGGTGCCCTTGAGCGTGAGGCGGTCGTAGTCGATGACCTTCACGCCGTGGGACGCCGCGTTCGCCTCGATCGCCGCGCCGGAGCCCGAGTCGAGGTTTGTGAGCAACAGGACCTTCGCACCGTTGGTGATCGCCTGCTCGGCCTGCTGCTGCTGAGCCGACTTGTCACCCTCGGCGTTCTCGACCGTCGCGTCGACGCCCGCGGCCTTGAAGGCCTGCGTCAGCAGCGGACGGTCGTAGGTCTCCCAGCGCACGGACGACTTCGTATCCGGAAGCAGCACCGCGACCTTGCCCGGAGAGCCCGAACCGCTCGAGCTCTTGCCCGAGGAACTCCCGCTTGAGCCGCTGCTGTTGTTGTTGCTCGAACCACATGCACCCGCGGTCAACGCGAGCGCTCCCGTGACAGCGAGTGCCGCCACGCGCCATGCCACCTTGTGCACAGCTATCTCCTCCTCCGTAGGGGTCTATTCATCGATTCGGGAAGTAGGGTGCGGTCGGCCTCGGACACGACCAGCGCGACGGCGCCGAGCACCTGTGCGCGGTCGCCGAGGACGCCGGCGACGAGCCGGGCGGCGCCCGCGGCGGCGGGCAGCGCAGCGCGGTTGATCGACTCGCGCACGCCCTCGAGCAGCAGGTCGCCGGCGGCGGCCAGGTCGCCGCCGACCACGACCAGCTCGGGGTTGAGGACGTTGAGCAGGTCGGCGACGCCGCGGCCGATCGCGCGGCCGGCGTCGGCGATCACGCGCCGGCAGCCGAGGTCGCCGTCGCGAGCGAGGCGCAGCATGTCGGGCACGGTGAGGTCCTCGCCGTGGGAGCGGAGCAGCAGATCGGTCAGCGCTCCGGAGGCGGCGAGCGTCTCGAGGCAGCCGCGGTTGCCGCAGCGGCAGACGAGGCCTTCGGGGTCGACGAGCACGTGGCCGAGCTCGCCCGCCAACCCGGAGGCACCGCGGTAGAGGCGGCCGTTGAGGATCAGCCCGGCGCCGATGCCCGAGGAGACCTTGATGTAGACGAGGTCGGAGGCGTCGCGGGCGGCGCCGAAGGCGGCCTCCGCGAGCGCGCCGAGGTTCGCGTCGTTGTCGACGGCGATCGGCAGGTCCAGGCGCACGCGCATCTCGTGCGCGGCGGCGACGCCGACCCAGCCGGGGAGGATCGCGGCGGAGCCGACGATCCCGGAGGACTGCTCGATCGGGCCGGGGAGGCCCATGCCGGCGCCGATCACCTGCGAGCGCTCGACGCCGGCGTCGGCGAGCGTCTCGCTGACGAGGTCGGTCGCGGCGTCGAGGCCGTCGCGCGCCGCGTGGTCGGTGTCGAGCTCGAGCCGGCGCTCGGCGAGGATGTTCGAGGCGAGATCGGAGACGGCGACGCGCAGGTGGCGATGGCCGAAGTCGATGCCGACGGCGGCCCCGGCGGAGGCGTCGAACGAGAGCAGGATCGGCGGCCGGCCGCCCTGGTCGCCGTGCGCCGCGGCCGTCTCACCACGCTCGACGACGAGTCCGTCGGCCTGCAGGTCGGCGACGAGCGACGAGACGGTCGACCGGCTGAGGCCCGTCCGGCGGGCGATCTCGGCGCGCGAGATCAGCCGCTCGGCGCGCAGGGCGTCGATGACGCGCAAGCGGTTCAAGCGGCGCAGTGACTCGAGCGACCCGATCCGCGTCTGCGACACGCCGGGTATCCGATCCGACAGGCCCCTGTTTGTCAAGGGCCCGTACGAACAACAGGTTAAGACGGGATTCGTTGCGCGTTAGTCCGAACGAACCCGCACGTTACGTTCACGTCCCCCCGGCCATCGCGGGCAGGATCACGAGCGTGTCGGACTCCTTCACGCCGGTGTCGAGTCCGTCGAGGACGCGGACGTCCTCGTCGTTGAGGTAGACGTTGACGTAACGGTTCAGCTGACCGTCGCCGGAGAACAGCTGGCTCTGGGTCGCGGGATGCTGCTCGGCGAGCGATTGCAGGACGGCGCCGACGTTGTCGCCGCCCGCCGTGACCTGCTTCTCGCCGCCCACGGAAGGGCGCAGCACCGGGGGGATCTTGATCGTGGCCATAGAGCGTCGAGGCTACCCCGCCGCCGCGCAGAACGCCTCGTAGTCCGGGAAGACGCCCATCTGGTCGTCCTCGATCTCCGCGGGGTCGATCGAGCAGATCGGGCAGTCCGGATCGCGGCGCACCTTGAGCTCGGTGAACGTGGCGCCGAGCGCCTCGTAGAGCAGCAGGCGGCCGACCAGCGGCTCCCCCGCCCCCGTGACCAGCTTGACGACCTCCGTCGCCTGCAGCAGGCCCATCGTGCCGGGCAGCACGCCGAGGACGCCGTTGGCGCCGCAGGAGGGCGCGAGCTCGGCCGGCGGCGGGACCGGGTACAGGCAGCGGTAGCACGGGCCGTCGTGGGGCTTGAAGACCGAGAGCTGGCCGTCGAAGCCGAGGATCGAGGCCGAGACCACCGGGATATCCAGGCGCACGGTGGCGTCGTTGAGGAGGTAGCGGGTCGGGAAGTTGTCGACCCCGTCGACGATCACGTCGTAGCCCTCGATGATCTCCATGATGTTGGAGGCGTCCAGGCGCGTCTTGTACTTGACGACGTTCACGCCCGGGTTGATGGCGCGGATCGCCTCCTCGGCGGAGTCGACCTTCGGCTCGCCGATGCGGTCCGTCGTGTGGATGACCTGGCGCTGGAGGTTCGAGAGATCGACGACGTCGTCGTCGACGATGCCGAGGGTGCCGACGCCCGCGGCCGCGAGGTAGAGGGCGGTCGGCGAGCCGAGCCCGCCGGCGCCGAGCAGCAGCACCTTGGCTGCGAGCAGCTTGGTCTGGCCCTCGAGCCCGATCTCGGGCACGAGCAGGTGGCGCGAGTAGCGCTCGCGCTGCTCGGGCGTGAGCGACTTCGGGACCTCGACGTCGTAGCCGCGGTCCTTCCACAGCGTGATGCCGCCGGTCATCGAGGACACGTGCTCGTAGCCGAGCAGGTCCTTGAGCGTGTGCGCGGCGAGCGCGGAGCGCTGCCCGGAGGCGCAGTAGAGGACGACATGGCGCGAGCGGTCGCCGATCACGCCCTCGATGCGCGACTCGAGGTAGCCACGCGGGACGTGCTTGGCGCCGGGGATGTGGCCCGCGTCCCACTCGGTGCTCTCGCGCACGTCGATCAGGACCGGGCCGTCGCCGTTGGCGGTCGCGACCTCGGCCTTGACCTCACTCGGGTCGAGCTCCTCGACCTGACTCTTGATCTGGCGGATGACCTCCGCGCCGCTCGGGCTCATGCGTGAATCCTAGAACTCGGGTCTGGTTTCAATACTTCAGAAAGGATAGCGGGCCGTCACGCCTCCTGGCGCCACACCGAGACGTGCATCTCGCTCTCGCTCGTGAAGGGCTCGCCGCGCCACCCGCTCCAGCGCTCGGCCAGCCGCATGCCGGCGAGGCGGGCCATGAGGTCGAGCTCCGCGGGCCACACGTAGCGGAATGGGACCGACTGCACGTCGACCTTGCCGTCGCCGACCCGGTAGTGGTGTGAGATCAGCCCCTGGTTGGCGACGTCGTACTCGTCGACGCCGAGGTAGTCGGGGCGCACGTGGAACGGGCGAACCGTCTCGCCCGGCGGCAGCCGGCGCAGCGCGGGCACCCCGACCTCGATCACGAACGCGCCGCCGGGCCCGAGGTGCGCCGCGACATTGGCGAAGCACGCGACCTGCCCCTCCTGCGTCGTCAGGTTCATGATCGTGTTGACGACGAGGTAGGCGAGCGCGAAGGAGCCCTCGACCCGTGTCGAGGCGAAGTCGCCCTGGGTCACGCCGACGGCGTCGGCGCCCGGCTTCGCCCGCAGGCGTTCGAGCATCGCCGCCGACAGGTCGATCCCGTGGACGGCGACCCCGCGCCGGGCGAGCGGCAGTGCGATGCGGCCCGTGCCGATCCCGAGCTCCAGGGCGCGGCCCCCGCCGGCCCGCTCGGCCAGGAAGTCCACGATCGGATCGACCGTCGCGTGAGTCGAGGACTCCGCGTCCCACTCGTCGTAGCGCGCGGCGACGTGCTCGCCGAAGTGGTCCTCGGGCATCCGGCCACTATCCCACGCGGACCTCTAGGGGACGACCCGATCAGGCCCGAGGCCGCACGTGCCGATGACGGTGATGCAATGCGCCGTCGCACGCTGTTGACGCAGGTCCTCGCGGTGAACACGCTGCTCGTGGCGATCACCGCGTTCGTCGCTGCCATCGTCTCGCGCAACCAGCTCTCGGACGCCACCTCCAACGAGGGCCTCCTGCTGATCGTGCTCGCCATCTTCAGCGCGGTGCTGCTGAACTCGATCCTGCTGCGCCGCCGCCTGGAGCCGATCGAGCGCCTCGTCGACACGATGAGCCGCGTCGACCTCGCCACGCCCGGTATGCGCGCCGCCGCCCAGCCGGGCGCGGCCGTCGAGGTGCAGCGGCTGACGGCCGACTTCAACCGCATGATGTCCCGGCTCGAGCAGGAACGCCGCGACTCCGGGCGCGCGGTGCTCCGTGCCCAGGAGGAGGAGCGGGCGCGCATCGCCCAGGACCTCCACGACGAGGTCAACCAGGCGCTCACGGGGATCCTGCTGCGCTTGCAGGCGACGATCTCCGACGCGCCCCCGGGACTGCAGGACGAGCTGCAGGAGACCAAACAGCTGGCGACCCAGGCGATGCAGGAGCTGCTCACGCTCGCCCGGCAGCTGCGTCCGACGGCGCTCGACGACCACGGCCTCGTACCGGCGCTGGCCTCGCAGGTCGCCGACTTCGGCGATCGCACGGGCATCCGCGCGCGGTTCACGCGCTCCGGGCCGGTGCCGCTGCTGTCAGACGAGGAGCAGCTCGTCCTGTACCGCGTCACCCAGGAGAGCCTGTCCAACGTCGTTCAGCACGCGCGCGCGAGCCGCGTCGACGTCGAGCTGAGCTCGATCGGGCGCACGATGCTGCGCGTCCGCGACGACGGCGCCGGCTTCTCCAGCGTCCCGCGGGCCAACGGCCGCGCGCACCTCGGGCTCTCGGGCATGCGCGAGCGCGCGCTGCTGGTCGGGGGCCGCCTGAACGTCTTCTCCGAGCCTGGCGAGGGCACCACGATCGAACTCACGATGGAGGCAACATGAGGATCCTCATCGCCGACGACCACGGCATCGTCCGCGGCGGCCTGCGGCTGCTGATCGAGCGCCAGGCCGACATGCAGGTGGTGGCCGAGGCCGAGGACGGCGTCGACGCCTTCGAGAAGGCGCTGCAGAGCAAGCCCGACCTGTGCGTGCTCGACGTCTCGATGCCGCGCATGACCGGTCTGCAGGCCACCCGGCAGATCCTGTCGCACCTGCCCGAGACCAATGTGCTGGCGCTCTCGATGCACGACGACGAGCGCTACGTGTTCGACGCGCTCAAGGCGGGCGCGTCGGGCTACGTGCTCAAGCGCGAGGTCGACCAGGCGCTGCTCAACGCGATCCGCGCGGTCCACCGCGGTGACGCGTTCCTGACCAACGCGGTCGAGCGCTCGCTGATCCGCGAATGGATGTCCGACGACTCGTCGGGCCCCGAGGAGCCGCTCTCCCCGCGCGAGCAGGAGGTCCTGAAGCTGATCGCCGAGGCGCACACGAACAAGCAGATCGCGGAGATCCTGCATCTCGCGGAGAAGACGGTCGAGTCGCACCGGGCGAACCTGCTGCGCAAGCTGGGGATGCGCGACCGCGTCGAGCTCGTGCGGTACGCGATCCGCCGCGGGCTGACCGAGGCGTAGGCGCGGGCGCGCCTATCCTGACGGGCGGTGCACGCCCGGGTCCACATGGCGCTGATCACTGCGGCGATCTGCGTCGCCGGCGCGCTCGCCGGCGTGCTCCTGGCGTCGCGCTCGGGCAACGCCGCGACGGCGCAGGTCTCGGCCAGCGGCTGGGCCGGCGCGATCCGGCCGCCGGGCTCCGGGCTGCCGCCGTTCCGGCTCGTCGACCAGGACGGGCGCACGGTGACCGAGGAGTCGGTGCGCGGTCGCCCCGCCGTCTTCGCGTTCATCTACTCGCACTGCCAGGACACGTGCCCCTCTGAGGTGCAGACGATCCGCGGCGCGATGGACCAGTACGGGCACGACCTGCCGGTCTACGGCGTCTCGGTCGACCCGGCCAACGACACGCAGGGCTCCGCGCAGGCGTTCCTGCTCGACCAGAAGATGAAGGGCCGGATGGAGTTCCTGCTCGGCCGGCGCACCCAGCTCGAGGGGCTCTGGAAGGCGTTCGGCATCGCGCCGCAGGCCAAGGGCAAGGAGCACTCGGCCTACGTCGTGCTGGTCGACCGCCAGAGCCGCCAGCGGGTCGGCTTCCCGTTCGACAAGCTCACCCAGGCGGGACTCGCGCACGACCTCGCCCGGCTCGTCCGCGCAACCTGAGCGACCTCCCCGGGAACGCGACCGCGGAAGCTAGGCTCGCTGCGACGCGAGCAGGTCCTGCGCGGCGTCCTCGCGGTCCTGGGCGGCGCGGTAGGCGGCGTAGGCCTCACCGGTGCGCTGCGAGCGCCACGCGCCGTAGGCGCCCGCGGCCTCCTCGTGCGCCTCGCTCCACGCGCTGTGCTCGGCGCTCGATCGCTCGGGACGGCGCAGGATCAGCTCCCGCGTATCGGGGACCTGATCGAGGAGCAGTCTGAGTTCGTTCACGCCCATTGCTGGTTCCTGTTGCCGACGGGCATGCCCATTCGACAGCCGCACTATCCCTTCCTACGCAGCGGCGTGCACGGCAGTTGTCAGGCTGCCGATATGGCGTACCTGGACGTGCGTTGGGAATGCCCGGCGCACGGCGTCCGTTCAGGGGGCGCGGGTTCCGTCGCGCCCGCTGCCGTGGCGCGCCTCGCGGCGCTCGCGCATGCGGCTGATCAGGATCGCGCCGACGAGCACCAGGACGGGCGCCAGGTAGAGCAGCTGCGGCAGCCAGTGCCCCGCGTGGGCTAGGACGATCACGTGTTCAGCGCGGCCGAAAGCAGCCACAGGCCGAGGAGCGTGAAGCAGACCATGAGCACCAGCATGACGATCTGCGAGCGCGTGGCCGAGCGGGCGTCGCCGTAGACCACCAGCGCGCGGTCGTGCGCGAGCACGAGGGCGGCGACGTGGCCGGCGACGAGCGCGGCGACCTGGACGTACCAGATCGCGGTGGCCGAGACGATCGCGTAGTCGATCGAGCTCTGCGCGCCGCCGAAGTAGTCGTGGCCGTTGCCGAGCGGGTCCGAGGCGAGCCGCCACAGATCCTGCCCGTTGTAGGCGAGCAGCGAGAAGTAGTGGGCGACGAGGTAGCCGGCGGCGATCGGGATCAGCGTGTGTGCGAAGCGGCGCGAGAGCCCGGCGCGGCCGAGGCCGAGCTTCGTGCGCGGCATCCCCTCCATGCCGGCGAGCCAGACCGCGCCGATCAGCCCGATCGCGAGGCACAGCCCGATCACGAACGCCAGCTCGAGCCCGAAGCCCTTGGTGGTCCCGACGCTCACGAAGAAGTCCTGCAGCGTGCCGGCCAGATCGTTGAACAGCGGCCCCTCCTTGGCGCCGTCGAAGCCGGTGGTGCCGATGGCCGAGATCAGCATCGCGGCCGTGCCGGTGACGGCGACGAGCGACGCGGCGCCGACGACGGGCGGCCGCAGCGTCAGCCGGCCGTCGTCGCGGCGGCCGATCGGCGCGAGCCGCGCGATCAGCGAGAACCACACGCCGAAGGCGTCGGCGCGGCGGGTCCACGGCTCGACGCCGTAGAGGCTCATGCCGACGAGCTGGACCGCGAAGTAGGCGAGCATGATGATCGCGAGCGGACGCGGCTCGCGTGCCGTCGCCCAGCACAGCTCGCAGATCGCGAAGCCGATCAGGCCGGCGACCGCCGGCCAGGTGCCGAGCCGCTCGGGGTAGGGCAGCGGCTCGGGCATCGCGTCGCCCGACACCCGCCGCATCAGCCAGCCCACCCCGCGGCCGAGCGCCCGCCACGGCGACAGCAGCCGCCAGACATCGCCGAAGAGCAGCGTGACGAACGGCACGCCGACCCAGAACGCGACGAAGACGGCGGTCGGCGCGAGGTTGTCGGCCTGCACGTCCGTGCCGGCCAGTCCGGCCCATGCGCTCGCGGCGAAGGCCACCACCCCCACGAGCCCGAGCACGACGTCGGCGATCCCGGGCAGCCGCGGCAGGACGCGCTCGCGCACGTGCTCGAGCTTCGGCCGCGACCAGCCCGCAGCGAGCGCGAGGAACGAGGCGACCAGCGCCGCCGCCGCCGCGACGCCGAACAGCTCGGTCGGGATCGGCAGATCGGCGCGGCCGACGATGCCGTGCGCGAAGACGACGAACACGGCGGCGAAGTCTATGAACGACGACGGCCCCGCCGAGGCGGGGCCGTCGTGTCACATGAGCGTGGGCTCAGCGGGGTGCTACTTGGTGCAGGCCGAGGAGGCCTTCACCGTGGTCTTGTAGCCGCCGTGGTCGGTGTAGTGCGGCGTGCCGTCGGCGTTGGTCGTGCCGTCGGCCGTGAAGGTGTGGCCGAAGACGAGGTCGGTCGTGAAGGGCTGCTTGCCGCTCTTGCAGCCGGTCGTGCCGATCAGGAAATGGCTGCCCTTCTTGCCCTTAAGCGTGGTGGTCAGCTGCTTCAGGCCGTTCCAGAGGCCGACGGAGAACTGCGCCGACATCGGGACGGTCACGGTCAGAACCGGGCCCTTGCTGGTCTGCTTGACCTTGCCGGGAGACACGACGTTGATCGGGAGCTCCTTGGCGTGCAGGTAGAAGTAGAGCTGGTTCTTACCGCCGGTGAGCGCGGTGACGACGAAGGTGAGCGGCCCGGAGCTGGCCGTGTTGACCCCGAGCGTGGCCTTGGCGGTGCCGCCGCCGACACGCGAGGTCTTGCAGACCTTCGGGCGTCCCTTCGCGTCCAGCGTGGTTCCGTTGAGCTGCTTCATCGTGCAGGCCGGGAAGCCCGCGCCGGAGACTGAGAGCGTCTTCGGCATGTGGATCACGAGCTTCGAGAGGACCGCGGTCGGGTCGTTGTTGGTGATGTTCAAGGCCACCGAAGAGTTCGTCGGCGTCTTCGCCGTGCCGGCGTTCTTCGGCGCCACTGTGACCTTCATGTTGGCGTTGCCCGTTGCGGCGTTGGCGATGCCGACGCCTCCGCCGATCACCGCGGTCGCCGCGACCGCGGCGATGAGATGCTTGCGCAAGTTGTTTCCTCCGGAGATTCTCGTTTGACCCGTTCAGGCGCCGCGCGAGAGAGTGCGCGCCGCGTACTTCCGATCACAACAGCGGGGCGCACACAAAGTAGCGGGATCCGGAGTCATACCTTCGTCCACTGCTACCTTCGCCGATCGTGCGCGCGCCAGAGCACACCATCCCCGCGCCGCCGTTCCCCCACGACCTCCCGTGGGTCAACGTCGCGCCGCTGCGCATGGACAAGCAGCGCGGGCGTCCCGTGCTCGTCGAGTTCTGGGACTTCTGCCGCGTCAACTCCCTGCGCACGCTCCCGTACCTGCGCATGTGGCACGAGCGTTACGAGGCCGACGGCCTGCGCATCATCGGCGTGCACACCGGCGCGTATCCACCGTCGCGTGACGAGCAGCAGGTGCGCGCCGCGGTGGCGCGGCTCGAGGTTCCGTATCCCGTCGTCATCGACACGGACCTGCTGCTGTGGGACCTCTACGGCAACGAGGGATGGCCGGCCCGCTACCTGTGGGACCAGCGCGGCGCGCTGTTCTCGCTGCACTACGGCGAGGGCGCGTACCGCGAGACCGAGCGCGAGCTGCAGGAGCTGCTCGGGGTGCAGCGCGACCTCGTCGGGCCGGTCCGCCCCGAGGACGCGCCCGACGCGCTGCTCGCGGCGCAGACGCAGGACCAGCCGGGCGCCTACTGCGGACTTTACGAGGCCGGTGCGGTGTGGGCCGTCGTCTCCGGCCCGGGCGAGCTGCTCGTCAACGGCCGCGCCCTCGCGATCGCCGACGCCGGCTGCGTCCAACTGATCGACCACGGCCGCCACCAGGAGGGTGTGCTCGAGCTCGAGGCCGCCTCCGGCGTCGAGATCTATGCCACCTGCTTCACGCCGGGAGTGGTCACGGACTGAGCTCCGCATCGCCGCGGTCGGCCAGCAGCTCGAGCAGCCGCGGCGGCCCGCTCGCCTCGATGAGCACCGCCGTGCCCGGCCAGTAGGGCGAGCGCGCGCCGCGCTCGGCGACGAAGTGCGGCTGGTAGACCCACGAGCCCGTGTTGTGCAGCGCGCCGCCCGACGCGCTGCGCCACTCCGACGGATCGTCCGCCGGCAGCGGTCCGGGGCGGTGCGAGTGGCCCCAGATCACGTGCGGCGCCGCGACGCCGAGGCGGCGCAGCGCCTCGCGGATCGCGTGCAGCCCGCCGCGCCGGAGCGCGTCGCCGCTGAGCCGGCGGTCGAGCGGGCCGATCCCGACCGCGTTGAGCGCCGTCACGCCGGCGGCGTAGCCGCCGTTGATCGCCAGCCAGCGCGCCGACGGGATGCCGTGCCTCGCTCCGACCAGCGCGACCCAGGCGCGCGCGGACGCCTGCGCGCCGGCGCTCGCCGGCGTCTGCTCGCGGCGCTGGGTGAGCGCGTGCAGCCACGCGTAGATCGGCGCCAGCGCGGCCTCGTAGTCGTCGGGCGTCGCGCCCTCCCCCGGCAGCCGCGCGACGAAGCGCGCCATCGCGCCGGCGGCGAGCCGCTCGAAGGTCGGCACCGTCGAGTGCAGGTCGCCGTAGTGGCCGTGCAGCGCGTAGACGTCCTCGCGCAGCCACAGGCCCGGGTAGGCCATCCGCACCCGTGCCGGCGCCGCGCGCTCGGCCAGCGCCGCCGCCAGCGGGCCGGCCTGCACCGGGTCGAAGCACCGCTCGAGCCCGAGGAAGTCGGCGGGACCCGTCAGCAGCCGGCCGTCGATCCAGCCCGCGACGAGGCCGTGGTCATGGTTGCCGGCCACCATCACGAGCTCGCCGTCGGGGCCGAGCGCCCGGCCGAGCTCGGCGTAGAGCTCGCCGGCCACGCCGGCGACATCGCGCTGCGGGCGGTCGCGCAGCTCGAGCCCGTCGCCGAGGATCACGAGCCGGTCGACCTCCCCGACGGCCGCGAGCAGCGGCGCGCGCAGCTCGCGGCGGCGCAGCACGTCGGCGCCCGACGCCGCGCCGAGGTGCAGGTCGGAGATCACGAGCGTCCGCACCGCGCGGAGGCTAGTGTGCGCGCGCATGCCCGATGTCACCGGCCCGCTCGACGGCATCCTGGTCGCCGACTTCTCGCGCGTGCTCGCCGGCCCGCTCGCCGCGATGACCCTCGGCGATCTCGGCGCGGACGTGATCAAGGTCGAGCGCCCCGACGGCGGCGACGACACCCGCGCCTGGGGGCCGCCGTGGCGCGACGGGGAGAGCACCTACTTCCTCGGCCTCAACCGCAACAAGCGCTCCGTGGCGCTCGACCTCGACGACGCGGGCGACGTCGCGCTCGCGCGCGAGCTGGCCGGCCGCGCCGATGTGCTGGTCGAGTCCTTCCGCCCCGGGCTGATGGCGCGCTGGGGCCTCGACGGCGACTCGCTGCGCGAGCGCAACCCGCGGCTCGTGACCTGCTCGATCACCGCGTTCGGGACGGGCGCGGGCGCGGGGCTGCCCGGCTACGACTTCCTGTTGCAGGCGATGGGCGGGTTGATGAGCATCACGGGGGAGCCCGACGGGCGCCCGCTGAAGGTGGGCTCCGCGGTCGTCGACCTGGTCTGCGGGCTGCTCGCCGTCACCGGCATCCAGGCGGCGCTGCTCGAGCGCGCGCGCACCGGCCGTGGCCGGCACGTCGAGGTGTCGCTGATGGACGCGGCGCTGACCTCGCTGCTCAACCAGGGCTCGGGCTGGGTCGCCGGCGGGCGCGTGCCCGGCCGGCTCGGCAACCGCCACCCGAGCATCGTCCCCTACGAGACCTTCGAGGCCGCGGACCGGCCGTTCGCCGTCGCGGTCGGCAACGACCGCCTGTTCGCGCGCCTGTGCGAGGCGATCGGCCGGCCGGAGCTGGTCGCCGACGGGCGCTTCGCCACCAACGCGGCGCGGGTCGCGCACGTCGACGCGCTCGGAACGCTGCTCCGCGCGGCGTTCGCCGCCGACGACGCGGCCACGTGGGTGGAGCGGCTGCGCGCGGCGAACGTGCCGGCCGGGGTGATCAACGGCGTCGACGAGGCGTGGGCGCTGGCCGAGGCGCTCGGCATGGAGGCGGTCGCCGACATCGACGGCATCCCGCTGGCGCAGCCGCCGCTGCGCCTCGACGGCGACCGCCCGCCCGTGCGGCGGCGGCCGCCGCGGCTCGACGAGCACGGAGAGGAGATCCGCACGTGGCTGTCTCCGTGACGATCGAACCGCGCTTCAACGGCCCGCCGGAGAGCGGCCACGGCGGCTACTCCTGCGGCCTGCTCGGGGCGAGCTTCGAGGCGCCGATGGCGGTCTCGCTGCGGGTGCCGCCGCCGCTGTCGCGACCGCTGACCGTCGACGGCGATCGGCTGCTCGACGGCGACACGCTCGTCGCGGCCGCGACGCCGGCGGAAGTCGCGCCCGCGCTGCCGCCGATGCCCGCCACCGCGCCGCCGGCCCCGGACGACCCGGTCTACGGCGAGCTGCACGAGCATCCGTTCCCGACATGCTTCGCGTGCGGCCCCGACCGCGCGCCCGGCGACGGGCTGCGCATCTTCGCCGCGCGGATCGCCGGCGGCGACGGCATGGTCGCTGCGCCCTGGACGCCCGATCCGAACCTCGCCGGCGCCGACGGCAACGTCGAGCCGATCTTCGTCTGGGCCGCGCTCGACTGCCCGACGGGTCACGCCTGCGCGATCGAGACACCGGCCGTGCTCGCGCGCCTCGCGCTCCGCCGCCTGGCCCCCGTACGCGCAGGCGAGCCGCACGTCGTGGCGGCCTGGCCGCTGCATCGAGACGGGCGCAAGCATCACGCTGCCGGGTGCCTCTACGACGCCGCCGGAACGCCGCTGGCGGTCTCCGTGTCGCTGTGGATCGAGCTGCGCCACCCGGGCGCGCTCGGCGCCCGCGTCTAGGCCGGCTCGCCGGCCGCGACGGCCTGGCGGATCGCCTTGGGGAGCATGAAGCGGACGTCCTCGCGCAGCACCTCGAACTCCGACACGTCGGCGGTCCCGCGCGCGCGGAAGAAGTCCACCAGCCGCTGCACGAGCTCCTCCGGAGCGCTCGCCCCCGAGGTGATCCCGACGACCCGGGCGTCCTCCAGCCAGTCCTCCTGGACCTGCGACTCGTTGTCGATCAGGTGCGAGTCGGCGCCCGCCGCGCGGGCGACGTCGACGAGCCGGTTGGAGTTCGACGAATTGCGGGACCCGATCACGAGCACGAGGTCGCACTCGATCGCCATCTGCTTGACGGCCGCCTGGCGGTTGGTCGTGGCGTAGCAGATGTCATCCGTGCGGGGACCGGTGATCGCGGGGAAGCGCTCGCGCAGACGGGCGATCACCGCGCCGGTCTCGTCGACCGACAGCGTCGTCTGGGAGACGTAGGCGACGCGCTCGGGATCCTCGACCTCGAGCCGGTCGACGTCGTCCTCGGTCTCCACGAGCACGATCCGGTCGGGCGCCTCGCCCATCGTGCCCTCGACCTCCTCGTGGCCCGCGTGACCGATCAGCACGATCGTGTAGCCGTCGGCGGCGAACTTCAGCGCCTCGCGGTGGACCTTGGTGACGAGCGGGCACGTCGCGTCGATCGTGCGCAGGCCGCGGCGCTCGGCGTCCGTGTGCACCGCCGGCGAGACGCCGTGTGCCGAGAACACCGTCATGGCGCCCTCGGGGACCGCGTCGTCGAGCTCGTCGACGAAGACCGCGCCGCGCTCGCGCAGCTGGGCGACGACGTGCTTGTTGTGCACGATCTCCTTGCGCACGTAGACCGGCGGCCCGTAGAGCTCGAGCGCGCGCTCGACGGTCTGGACCGCCCGGTCGACGCCGGCGCAGTAGCCACGGGGGGCGGCGAGCAGGAGCTTCTCGGGGGCGGCGGTCACGTCGAGCCAGTGTAGGAGCAGTTCGGCCGGGGAAGCCCGGGACGATGGCCTCGGAGAGTCGCAAGACGGTCCTGATCGCGCTCGGCGCCAACGCCGGCATCGGGGCGATCAAGTTCGCCGCGGGCATCCTCAGCGGATCGTCGGCGATGCTCGCCGAGGCGGCGCACTCGGTCGCTGACACGACCAACCAGGTCTTCCTGCTCGCCTCGCTGAGCTTCTCCGAGCGCGAGCCCGACGCCGAGCACCCGTTCGGCTACGGCAAGGAGCGGTTCCTGTGGTCGTTCATGGCAGCCATCTTCATCTTCGTCTCGGGCGCCCTGTTCTCGTTCTACCAGGGCATCCAAGAGCTGCTCGGCGGGCATGGCGAGACCGGCGGCTGGGGCTACACCTACGCCGCGCTCGGCGCCGCCTTCGTGCTCGAGGGCGCCTCGCTGATCCGCGCGCTGCGCCAGACGCGCCAGGACGCGGGCAACGCCCGCCGGCCGCTGGGACGCTACGTGCGTTCGAGCCGCGACCCGACGACCAAGACCGTCGTCTTCGAGGACAGCGCGGCGGTCACCGGCGTCGTCATCGCCGGCGCGGGCGTCGCGCTGCACCAGATCACGGGTCACGCCGCGTTCGACGCCGCGGGCGCGATCCTGATCGGCTGCCTGCTCGCCGTGGTCGCCGTCGGGCTATGGCGCGACACGCGCGGGCTGCTGATCGGCGAGGCCGCGCTGACCGAGGAGCGCGACGCGATGCGCGAGGTGCTCGAGGGCAACCCCGAGGTCGACGACGTCGTCGAGCTGCTGACGATGGCGCTCGGTCCCAACACGCTGCTCGTCGCCGCCCGCCTCGACCTCGCCGACGGGATCGACTCCGACGGCATCGAGGCCCTCTCGGCCAAGCTCGAGGCTGCGCTGCGCGACGCGGTGCCCGCGGTCCGCTACGTCTTCCTGGACCCGACGAGCCGCCACGAGCGGCCGCTCGCGACGAGCCCCGACGGCTGAGCCTGCGACGGCCGCCGGTGCCTACCATCGCCGGGTGACCGCGCTGCTCGCCGCCGGTGCCGTGATCGCGGGAGCCGCCCTGGCGTCCGCGACCGGCTTCGGCTTCTCGCTGCTCTGCGCCCCGCTGCTCTTCGTGCTCGTCGGACCCGTGCAGGCCGTCGGGCTGCTGACGCTGCTGGGCCTCGAGGTCAACCTGCTCACCCTCGCGACCGAGGGCCGGCGCCCCGACCCGCTTCTGCGCGAGACGGGCGTGCTGCTCGCGTGGTCGATCCCCGGCGCGCTCGCCGGCGTCGCGGTGCTGCGCGCGCTCGACGCGGTCTGGTTGCAGGTCGCGCTGTCGGTCACCGTGCTGGCGACGCTCGCCGCGCGCCGGCGCCGCGTGCACCGCTCGCGGGGGCGCGGAGCGCCGCTCGCCGGTCTCGCCGCGGGCGCGCTGACGACCTCGACCTCGGCCGCCGGCCCGCCGCTGCTGATCCATCTGCTCGGTCGCGGTCATGCGCCCGGTCAGGTGCGCGACACGCTCACGCTGTGCTTCGTCGGCCTCAGCCCGATCGGCGCCGCCGCGCTGCTGGCGACCGGCACGCATGACGCGTTCGACCAGCTCGGGCTGCTCCCCGTGCTCGTGCCGGCGGCGATCGCCGGCCACGTCGCCGGCCGGCGCGGCTTCGCGCGGCTCGCGGCGGGCGGTACCTACGAGCCGGTGCTGACGGGCGTCCTGCTGCTCTCGGTCGCCGCGGGCCTCGTCGGGGCGATCGCTGCATGACGGATTTTCACGATGGCCGCGATGGTGCCGGTAGGCTGAGCCAGCCCGACCGGAGAGGAAGCAGATGGCGCAGGCACACGGTGATCGGCTGACCGCACTCGATGCGTCCTTCCTCGCTCAGGAGGGAGCGAACTCGCACATGCACGTGGGTGCGGTGATGCTGTTCGAGGGTCCCGTCCCGGCGTACCGCGACCTCGTCAACCACATCCGCAGCCGGCTGCACCTCGTTCCGCGCTACCGCCAGAAGCTCGCCGTGCCGCCGGTCGAGTCGGGACGGCCGCTGTGGGTCGATGACCCCAGCTTCAACCTCGAGTTCCACGTCCGCCACACCGCGCTGCCGAAGCCGGGCAGCGAGGAGCAGCTGCGCGCGCTCGCCGCGCGCATCCACTCGCAGCAGCTCGACCGGTCGAAGCCGCTGTGGGAGCTGTGGCTCGTGCAGGGGCTCGAGGACAACCGCTTCGCGCTGATCAACAAGACCCACCACGCGCTCGTCGACGGCATCGCCGGCGTCGACCTCGCCACCGTCCTCTTCGACCCCTCCCCCGTGCCGCAGCGGGTGCCGCACGAGGGTGAGCCGTGGGCGCCGCAGCGCGAGCCGAGCGCCGCGCAGCTCGTGGCGCGCGGCGTCAGCGGGCTCGTGCGCACGCCGTTCGAGCTCGCCGCCGGCGCGGTCGCGGCCGCCCGGCGGCCGCAGACCTCGCTCGAGGTCGCGCGGGAAGCCTTCGAAGGCATCGCCGAGATGGCCTGGGCGCTGCTCAACCCGGCGCCGCCCACGCCGCTGAACGTGCCGATCGGCCCGCACCGGCGGCTCGCGTTCTCGCGCGCGCAGCTCGAGGAGCTCAAGCTGATCAAGAACAGCTTCGGCGGCACGGTCAACGACGTCGTGCTGACGCTGGTCGCCGGCGCCCTGCGCTCGTGGCTGCGCTCGCGCGGTGTGCGCGTCGAGGGACTCGAGCTGCGCGCGCTCGTGCCGGTCTCGATCCGCACCGAGAACCACCGCGGCAGCCTCGGCAACCAGCTCGCCGCGATGCGCGGGCCGCTGCCGGTCTACGTCGAGGACCCGATCGCCCGCCTGCAGGTCGTCAAGCGCGCGATGGACGGGCTCAAGGACTCCAAGCAGGCCGTCGGCGCCGAGGTGCTCGCGAGCCTCGAGGCGTTCGCGCCGCCGACGATCCTGGCGCAGGCCTCGCGACTGAACTTCTCCACGCGCCTGTTCAACCTGCTGGTCACCAACGTGCCGGGTCCCCAGGTGCCGCTGTACGTGCTCGGCCGCGAGCTGCAGGACTTCTTCCCGGTCGCCTTCCTGCCGGAGGACCACGCCCTTGCCGTGGCGATCATGTCCTACAACGGCAACATCGACTTCGGGCTGCTCGCCGACTACGACGCGATGCCGGATCTCGACGACCTGGCCGCCCACCTCGACGCCGCGCGCGAGGAGCTCGTGGCGGCCGCCAAGCGCAAGCAGCGCGGCTCCGCCACCTCGGCGAAGCGGACGCGCGAGGATCCGAAGCCGGCCCCGGTGAACGGCCACGGGGACGAGGACAGCCCCGCCCGCCGCAACGGCAGCGGCGCTACGGCCGGGTCACCCGGAGCCTGACGTCCGGCCGCGCCGGACGCCGCTCGCGGTTGCCCGCTCGGTCGACGGCGATCGACCACAGCTCGTAGCGGCCCGGCGCGAGCCGCACGCGGATGCTGCCCCGCGCGGTGCGCGCGATCCGCCGGCCGTGCCCGCGCTGCGACGACCACAGCTCCACGCGGCGCACGCCGCTGGCCACCAGCGCGCCCGGTGACGGGTCCGAGCGGGTCAAGCGGACGCGCACGCGGACGCGCGAGCCCCTACCGCGTGCCGGCGACGTCGCGTGCGCCTTCGAGCGCGGCGCGAGCAGGTCGACCCGGCGCGCCGCGTCGACCGCGGCGCCGGCGTTTAGGATGCCCCAGCCGAGGTTCGCGTTCCAGCCGGTCCCGGCCGGCCGGCGGGCGGTCGCCTTGAGCAGCCGCACGACGCGCGCCACCCCCAGCCGCGGGTTGACGGTGCGCATCAGCGCGGCGGCACCCGTCACCTGCGGTGCAGCCATCGACGTGCCGGCGAGGAATGCGTAGCGCGAGTCGCCGTCGATCGTGGCGCGGCACCTGCACGGCTTGCGGCCCTCGCCGCCCGTCTCGCGCGCCGTCGTGGCGGCGGGGTAGGCGCCGATGATCCCGTGCGGCCGGCTGCCGTCGGTCAGCGTGCCGTAGGCGGCCATCGACACCCCGCTGCCGTAGCCGGCGAAGCTCGCCCGAGCGTCGGCGCCGTTCGCCGCCGTGACCACCAGGCCGAGTCCCTGGCCGAGGCGCCGCCCGCTGCCGGCGGGCTGCAGCAGCGAGGCCGGCTCGCCCTCGTCGGCGACCGGCTCGTCGGCGGCCGCCGCCACCGGCACGGCGCCGTGGCCGACCGCGTAGCGCAGGGCGGCGCCGAGCGCCGGGTCCGCGGGGCCGGTGCCACCGAACGACATGTTGATCGCCTCCGCGCCGCGCTTGGCGGCGGCGACGAGGCCGGCGATGATGCTGCCCTCGCTGAAGTCGGAGCGGATCACCAGCAGCTTGCAGTTGCGCCCCGCCGCGGCGATCCCGAGGGCGTTGCCGGTGGCGGCACAGGCGAGCGACGCGACGTGCGTGCCATGGCCGTCCGGGTCGGCCGTCGCCGGACCCGACGCGACGTCGTCCAAGTCGATCGCGCCGGCGATCTTGCCGTGGAACTCGGGATGGCTCGCCTCGATGCCGGTGTCGATCACCGCCACCGTCGCCCCGTCACCCGAGCTCAGGTCCCACGCGCCGGCGAAGCCCTCGCGCGGCAGCGTCCACTCGAGCGTGGTCCCGGCGGGCGCATCCGCATCGGTGTCGAGGGCGGTCAGCGCCGGGTCGTCGGGCAGCGCGCGAGGGGCGAGCCGGCGCTCCCGCGTCGCGCTGCGCACGCGCGGGTCCGCACGCAGGGCGCGCAGCGTCGCGGCCATGCTCCTCCCCGCGCGCGGGCGGACGGTGACCAGCCGCAGGGCCGGGACGCGCGGACCGTCAGGGCGCGCCGCGGCCGAGGCGGCGGCGGACGCCGCCGCCGCGGTACCGGCGGCATGCGGCGCGAACGTGACGAGGATCCGGCCCGTCGCGGCAGCGTGCGCGCCCGCTGGTGCGAGCAGGACCGTGGACGAGGCGAGGGCGGCGACCAGAGAACGGCGCACGTCCGCACTGTAGACCCGCGGGCGACGCTCAGTAGCCGAGGGCGAACTTCGCGTCCTCGGACATCTTGTCCGGGGTCCACGGCGGCGTGAAGACCATCTGCGGGATGACCTCCTCCACGCCCTCGATCTCGGAGACGAACTCCTCCATCTGCTCGGAGACCTGCGGCCCGATCGGGCACGCGGGCGTCGTCAGTGTGAAGGTGATCGTCACGTTGCCGCCGTCGATCTCGACGCCGTAGACGAGTCCGAGCTCGACGAAATCGAGTCCGAGCTCCGGGTCGATCACGTTCGTGAGCGCCTCGAGCACGATGTCTTCGTCGACCATCGCTCCCAGTCTAGAGGTCGCTCCCACGGATCCTCATCTGCCTTTCGTCCGGCCCCTGTACGAACCCACCGGTTTGTACTAGGTTCCCCTGATCGTCAGCTTTGATGAGGAGAGAGCGATCCTCAGGATCGCGGGAGACGAGGACCGGTCGACGAGCGGCAGGCGCCGCCGTCCGCTGTCGACGGCGCTCGCGGCCACGCG